>DATMJT010000221.1:0-3145 GCA_035553735.1 Pilimelia sp. | reverse complement strand
CAGTGGGCCGCACACGCCGGTGGCGTGCCGCGACCACGGCCGGTTCTCCGCGGCGCCGACCGGCCGCGAGGTCACCTCGACCGGCCGCGTGTCGATCTCCGCGCAGCCGTGGCTCGGCGACCACGTGGTGAACGGGCGCGTGCTGCTGGCCGGCACGGCCTTCGTCGACCTGGTCGGGTGCGCCGGCGCGACCGCGGGAGCCGGCCGCATCGAGGAGCTGACCCTGCACGCCCCGCTGGACCTGACCCGGGCGGGCGAGGTGACCGTGCGGGTCGCGCTCGGCCCGGCGGCCGCGGACGGCACGCGCCCGGTCGAGGTGACCTCGCGGCCGGTCGGCGCCGCGGAGAACCGGCCGTGGTCGCGGCACGCCACCGGCGTGTGCGGCCCACTGCGGGGCGCTGCGGACTTCGACCTGACCCAGTGGCCGCCGCCGGGGGCGCAGCGGCTGCCGTCGGACGACTACTACGCCGCCATGGACGCCGCCGGCTACACCTACGGGCCGGCGTTCCAGAGCCTGCGCGCCGTGTGGGCGCGCGGTGCCGAGGTGTTCGCCGAGGTGGAGCTGCCCGCGGCGTGCCGCGACGACGCCGGCCGCTACGGCGTGCACCCCGCGCTGCTGGACTCCGCGCTGCACGCGATGGGCTTCGGTACCTGGGTGGAGGGCGGCGGCGGGTTGCTGCCGTTCGCCTGGACCGGGATGTCGGTGTACGCGCCCGGCGCCGGCGGCCGTGCCCGGGTACGGCTGACCGCCGCGGGCAACTCGGGCGTGGCCCTGCAGCTCGCCGACGGCGACGGCAAGCCCGTGGCGCGGCTGGACTCCCTGGTGCTGCGCCCGGCCACCGGGGAGCGGCCGAACCTGGTACGCGACGCGCTGTTCACGGTGGAGTGGGTACCGCTGCCGCAGACCGGCACGCCGGTCGACGCGACGTGGTCGCTGCTCGGCCCGGACGCGTTCGGCCTGGGCTCGGTGGTCACCCCGGTCGCTCGCGGGGAGTACGCCGTCCTGTCGCTGCGCGGCCCGGCGGACGCCCCGGTGACCCGCGCCGCGCTCGTGCCCGCGGCCCACGAGGCCACCGGCGCGCTGCTCGACACCGTCCGGGACTGGCTTATCGACCCCGCCAACCGCGGGCGGCGCCTGGTCGTGCTGACCCGGGGCGCGATCGCGGTCGAGCCCGGCGAGGGCCTGCCGGACCTGGTGCACGCGCCCGCGTGGGGCCTGCTGCGCGCGGCGCAGTCCGAGCACCAGCGCCGCCTCGTGCTGGTGGACCTGGACCGGCACACCCCGGCGGCGGCCGTGCCCGCCGCGATCACGACCGCCGTGGCGGCCGACGAGTTCCACCTCGCCGTGCGCGGCGACCGGGTGCTCGTGCCGAGGCTGGCACCCGCCGCGAGGGACCGCGGCCTGGCGGTGCCGGACACCCCGACCTGGCGGCTGGACACCACCGCCCCGGGCACGCTGGACGGCCTGGCGCTCGTACCCGCCCCCGACGCCGCCCGCCCACTGGCCGCCGGGCAGGTGCGGGTCGCGGTGCGCGCCGCCGCGCTGAACTTCCGCGACGTGCTCGGCGCGCTGGGCCTGTACCCGGGTGACCTGGTGCTCGGCGCGGAGGGCGCGGGCGTGGTCACCGAGGTCGGGCCCGGCGTCACCGGCCTGGCCGTGGGCGACCGGGTGTTCGGGCTGCTGCCCGGCGGGATCGGGCCGGTCTGCGTGACCGACGCGCGGACCGTGCGGCGGATCCCGGCCGGCTGGTCGTACGCCGAGGCCGCCGCCACCCCGGTGGCCTACCTGACCGCCTACTACGCCCTGGTGGAGCTGGCCGGGCTGCGGGCCGGCGAGTCGGTGCTGGTGCACGCCGCCGCGGGCGGCGTCGGCAGCGCCGCGGTCCACCTCGCCCACCACCTGGGCGCGGACGTGTTCGCCACCGCCAGCCCCGCCAAGCACGCCGAGGTGCGCGCCATGGGCGTGCCCGCCACGCTGATCCGCTCCTCGCGCGACACCGGGTACGCCGAGGCGTTCGCCGCCGAGACCAGCAACCGCGGGGTCGACGTGGTGCTCAACTCGTTGACCGGCGAGCACGTGGACGCCTCGCTGCGGCTGCTGCCGCGCGGCGGGCGGTTCCTGGAGATGGGCAAGACCGGCCTGCGCCCGCCCGACGAGGTCGCGCGGGCCCACCCGGGCGTCCGCTACCAGGCGTTCGACCTGGTCGAGGCCGGACCGCAGCGGATCGGCGCGATGCTGGACGCGCTGCTGCCGCTGTTCGAGCGGGGCGAGCTGCCGCCGCCCACCCGCACCGTGCTGGACGTTCGCCGGGCCAGGGACGCGATGCGCACCATGAGCCAGGGCCGGCACGTCGGCCGGATCGTGCTGGTCATGCCGCGGTCGTTCACCCCGGGCGGCACCGTGCTCGTCGCGGGCGGCACCGGCACGCTGGGCTCGGTGGTGGCGCGCAACCTGGTCACCGCGCACGGCATGCGGCACCTCCTGCTGGCCTCCCGGCGCGGTGACGCGGCACCCGGCGCGGCGCAGCTGGTCGCCGACCTGACCGCGCTCGGCGCCCGGGTCACGGTGGCGCGCTGCGACATGACCGACCCCCGGCAGGTGGCGGACCTGCTGGCCGGGATCCCGGCCGCGCACCCGCTGACCGGGGTGGTGCAGGTGGTCGGGGCGCTGGACGACGGCATGCTGCGCGGGCAGACCCGCGCCCGGCTCGCGCCGGTGCTGCGGGCCAAGCTGGACGCCGCGGTCATCGCCGACGAGCTGACCCGGGCAGCGGACCCGGACGTGTTCGTGGTGTTCTCGGGCGCGGCGGGGGTGCTGGGCAACCCGGGCCAGTCCAACTACGCCGCCGCCAACGCGTTCCTCGACGCGCTGGCCCGGCGGCGCCGCGCCGACGGCCTTCCGGCGCTGTCCATCGCGTACGGCCTGTGGGCCAGCGTCAGCGACCTCACCCGCGACCTCGACGAGCAGGCCGCGTCCCGGATGGCCCGAGGCGGGTTCCGGATGCTCTCCGACGAGGACGGCATGACGCTGTTCGATGCCGCACTGGCCGGGCCCGACGAGTTCGTGGTGCCCATGCGGCTCGACCTTGCCGCCCTGCGGGCCGGACCGGTACACCCGGTCCTGCGGGGGCTGGTGGGCCCCGCC
>DATMJT010000220.1:0-5071 GCA_035553735.1 Pilimelia sp. | reverse complement strand
GCGCCCCGGCGCCGCCGCAGCGCGGGCACCACGCGGGCGCTGAGCGCGTACGGACGCCGAGAAGGGAGTCGTCGGATGGGTCAGCTGCGGTCGGTCGTGCTCGCGGGCGGCGGCACCGGGGGGCACGTCTACCCGCTGCTGGCGTTCGCCGACTGCCTGCGCCGGCACGACCCAGACGTGCGGATCACCTGCCTGGGCAGCCCCGGCGGGATGGAGAACGACCTGATCCCGCCCGCCGGCTACGACCTGCGCAGCGTGCCGGCGTACCAGCTGCCCCGGGGGTTCAACCTGGACCTGCTGCGCACCCCGGACCGGATGTGGCGGGCGGCCCGGGCCGCGGGCGCGGTCCTGGACGAGGTGGCGGCCGAGGCGGTGGTGGGCTTCGGGGGGTTCGTGTCCGTGCCGGGCTACCTCGCGGCGTGGAAGCGGGAGCTGCCGATCGTGGTGCACGAGGTCAACGTGCCGCCGGGGGTGGCCAACCGGATGGGCATGAAGTTCACCAAGCACGTCGCGGTGGGCTTCCCGCACCAGATCACCCAGGTGGAGTCCCTGGCCGGCGCGCGCCTGGTGGGGGTGCCGCTGCGCCGCGCCATCGCCGGGCTGGACCGCGCCGCCGCGCGGGCGACCGCCCGCGCCCGGTTCGGGCTGCGGCCGGACCTGCCGACGCTGTTCGTCTCCGGCGGCTCCTCCGGGGCGCGCACCATCAACCTGGCCATGGTGGCCGCGGCCAAGGCGCTGGCCAGCGCCGGGGTGCAGGTGCTGCACGTGATCGGGGCGCGCAACGAGCCGGTGTCGCCGCCCAGCGACCTGCCGGTGCCCTACGTCTGCCTGCCCTACCTGGCCGAGATGGAGGCCGGCTACGCCGCCGCCGACCTCATGCTGGCCCGCGGCGGGGCGATCACCTGCGCCGAGCTGGCCGCGGTGGGCCTGCCGGCGGTGTACGTGCCGTACCCGCACTCCAACCGGGAGCAGTACCGCAACGCCCGCCCGGTGGTGGAGGCGGGCGGCGGGCTGCTCGTCGACGACGCCGAGCTGAGCCCGGACTGGATCGAGCGGACGGTGCCGGCGCTGCTGCACGACCCCGGCCGGCTGGCCGCGATGTCGGCCGCCGCGGCGGCGTACGGGCGCCGGGACGGCGACGAGGCCCTGCGTGACCTCGTCGTCGAGGCCGTCGAGGAGAGCTGGTGACCGACCGGGCCCCCGGTCGGCCAGCCGGCGCGGGCGCGTGGCGTGAGGAGACACAGTGGACACGGCGGAGCTGATGCCGGCGGGCACCCTGACCGCGGAGGAGCTGGGCGCGGTGCATCTCATCGGGGTGGGCGGCGTCGGCATGAGCGGGCTGGCCCGGCTGCTGCTGACCCGGGGGATCCGCACCTCGGGCAGCGAGCTGCGGGAGTGGCCGGCGCTGGCCGGGCTGCGGGCCCTGGGCGGCACGGTGCACATGACCCACGAGGCGGCCAACCTGGACGGCGTGGACACCGTCGTCTACTCCACGGCCATCCCGGCCGACCACCTGGAGCTGGTGGAGGCCCGCCGCCGCGGCCTGAGGGTGCTGCACCGCTCGGAGGCGCTCGCCGCCTGCATGACCGGCCGGCGGACGATCGCGGTGGCGGGCACCCACGGCAAGACCACCACCACGTCGATGCTCACGCTGATCCTGCAGCAGGCCGGGCAGGACCCGTCGTTCGTCATCGGCGGGGAGATCTCCGAGGCGGGCTCCAACGCCCACCACGGCAGCGGCCCGCACTTCGTCGCCGAGGCCGACGAGAGCGACCGGTCCTTCCTGCTCTACCGGCCGCACGTGGCGATCGTCACCAACATCGACGCCGACCATCTCAACACCTACGGCGACCTGGCCGGGCTGGAGGCCGCGTTCGCCGAGTTCGCCGGCCTGGTCGACCCCGACGGGTTCGTGGTGACCTGCGCCGACGACCCGGGCGCCCGCCGGCTGGCGCAGCGCCTGCGCGCGCGGGGGGCCCGGGTGCACACCTACGGCGAGGCGCCCGACGCCGACCTGCGGATGTCGGAGGTGCGCTCGTCGGTGCGCGGGGTCCGCTACCTGGCCGAGCTGGACGGCGCCCCGCTGGGGGAGCTCCTGTGCCGGGTGCCGGGCCGGCACCTCGGCCTCAACAGCGCCGCGGCGGTGCTGACCGCGCTGCGGCTGGGCCTGCCGGCCGCGGCGGCGGTGGAGGCGCTGGCGGCGTTTCCGGGGGTGCGGCGCCGGTTCGAGCTCAAGGGCGTGGCCGGCGGGGTCAAGGTCTACGACGAGTACGCCTACCACCCCACCTCGATGACCGCCGCGCTGCGGACGCTGCGCGAGGTGGCCGGCGCCGGGCGGCTGGTGGTGGTCTTCCAGCCGTACCGGGTGTACCGGACCCGGGAGCACCAGGCCGAGATCGCCGAGGCGCTGGCCCTGGCCGACGAGGCGGTGGTGCTGGAGGTGTTCGGCCCCGGCGAGGTGCGCGAGCCGGGCGAGGGCGGCGCCGCGCTCACCGCCGCCGTCGACCTGCCCGCGGACCGCAAGGTCTTCGTGCCGGCGTGGGACGACGTGCCGGCCGAGGTGGCCCGCCGGGCGCGCGACGGCGACGTGGTGGTCACCATGGGCGCGCCGCCCATCTCGCTGCTCGGCGACGAGCTGCTGGCCGCGCTGGGCGCCGCCGGTCCGACCGGCGGGCCGGACGGGGCGGCCGCGCCCGACGCCCCGGGCGCGGCACCGGCGTGACCCGGACGGGCGTGCGGCGCTGGCGGCTGGTGCGGGCCGGCACCGACGCGGTGCCGCCGTCGGTGCGCCGGTTCATGCGCCGGGCCCGGCAGCGACGGCTGCGGGCGGCCGCGCCGTGGGTGGCCGCCGCCGCCGTGCTGGCCGTCGTGGGGCTGGGCGCGTGGCTGGTGTACGGCACCGCCGTGTTCGGCGTCGCCCAGGTCCGGGTCACCGGCACCCAGCTGCTGCCGGCGGAGCGGGTCGTGGCGGCCGCCGCCATCGCCCCGCGGACCCCGCTGGCCCGGGTGGACCTGGCGGCGGCCCGCGCCCGGGTGGCGGCCCTGCCGCCGGTGGCCGAGGTCCGGGTCGAGCGCCAGTGGCCCGGCACCATCCTGGTGGCGGTGCGCGAGCGCACCGCGGTGGCGGCGGTGCCGCGGGGCCGGGAGTTCCTGCTGCTGGACGACGCCGGCGTGGCCTACCACCCGATGCCGGCGCGCCCGGCGCACCTGCCGCTGGTGCGGCTGGCCGCGCCCGGGCCGGACGACCCGCAGACCCGCTCGGCGCTGCGCGTGCTCGCCGCGCTGAGCGGGGAGCTGCGCGAGCAGCTGACCGCGCTGGTGGTCGAGGGCCCGGCGCGGATCCGGCTGGAGCTGCGCCGCGGGCGGCAGGTGATCTGGGGCGACGCGACGGAGAACGCCGCCAAGGCGCGGGTGGCCACGGCCCTGCTGGCGCGCAAGGGTCGCGTGATCGACGTCAGCGCACCGGATGTGGTGACCGTTCGTTGACGCGGTGATCGGATGACGCGGTCCCCGCCCGCGCCGCGGTGCGACGCCAGATCCCGGTGGCCGGCGCGGCGACACGCCGGGAGTGGTCCTTGGCTCAGCCGGGACGGCCGCATACCTTGCCGAAAGAGGACAGCGGTTGACATAACTCCAACCCTCTAGTAGAGGGTTAGGGTTCCGGCCCCTCTCCTCGTACCGAAGCGGTGTGACGACCGCGGTCTGGCCGGGCCGTGAGCGGTCGGCGCCCGCCAACCCCGGAAGGGAAGGCTGCCGGATGACACCTCCGCACAACTACCTCGCGGTCATCAAGGTCGTCGGGATCGGCGGCGGTGGCGTGAACGCCGTCAACCGGATGATCGAGGTCGGGCTCAAGGGCGTCGAATTCATCGCGATCAACACCGACGCGCAGGCGCTGCTGATGAGCGACGCCGACGTCAAGCTCGACGTCGGCCGGGAGCTGACCCGCGGGCTGGGGGCAGGGGCGCAGCCGGAGGTCGGCAAGAACGCCGCGGAGGACCACCGGGACGAGATCGAGGAGGTGCTCAAGGGCGCCGACATGGTCTTCGTCACCTGTGGCGAGGGCGGCGGCACCGGCACCGGCGGCGCGCCGGTGGTGGCCAACATCGCCCGCAAGCTCGGCGCGCTGACCATCGGCGTGGTGACCCGGCCGTTCTCCTTCGAGGGCAAGCGACGCCAGGTGCAGGCCGAGGCCGGCATCGAGGAGCTGCGCAACCAGTGCGACACGCTGATCGTCATCCCGAACGACCGGCTGCTGGCGTTGGGCGACCGGGGCATCAGCATGATGGACGCCTTCCGGCAGGCGGACCAGGTGCTGCTCTCCGGTGTGCAGGGCATCACGGATCTGATCACCACGCCCGGCTTGATCAACCTCGACTTCGCCGACGTGAAGAGCGTCATGAGCGGCGCCGGTAGTGCGCTGATGGGCATCGGCAGCGCCCGCGGCGACAACCGGGCGGTCGAGGCCGCCGAGGCGGCGATCTCCAGCCCGCTGCTGGAGCAGAGCATGGACGGGGCCCGCGGCGTCCTGCTGTCCATCGCCGGCGGGTCCGACCTGGGCCTGTTCGAGATCAACGATGCGGCCCAGCTGGTCACCGACGCCGCCCACCCCGAGGCGAACATCATCTTCGGGGCGGTCATCGACGACGCGCTGGGCGACGAGGTCCGGGTGACGGTGATCGCGGCCGGCTTCGACGGCGGCGCCCCGGCGTACCGGCCGGCGGAGGCCCGCAAGGCCGTGCCGCAGCCGGTGGCGCCGGTGTCGCCGCCGGCGGCGGTGCCCAGCAGCCCCGCCCCGCCGAGCCAGCCGCCGCGGCGGGTGCTGTTCGACGACGTGGACGTGCCCGACTTCCTCAAGAACGGCTCCTGACCGGGGTCCGCGCCGCCGTCCGCCGCCCCCTCTCGTTGCGGAGCCCACCGGTGTCGATGCCCGAACCCGACCCCCGATCGGCCGGGGACGCCGACGCGCCCCGGCGCGCTGAGCTGGCCGACGCGCTCCGGCGCGCTGAGCTGGCCGACGCGCTCGCCGCGGTGCGGGCGCGGATCGCCGCGGCCTGCGCGGCGGCCGGGC
>DATMJT010000219.1:0-2785 GCA_035553735.1 Pilimelia sp. | reverse complement strand
CCCGGACGATCAGCGCCCGCCCCGCGGCCACGGCGACGAAGGCCGCCAGCACCACGGGCAGCCCGGGGTCGCCGGGCACCACGCCGGCCAGCGCCAGCAGCGGGACGAGCAACAGCAGGCCGGCGCCCTCGGTGAGCGCCGCGGCGGCGGCCAGCAGCCACAGTCGGGTCACCCCGCGCGGGTCGCGCGCGGCCACCAGCCGCAGGTAGCCGCGCACGGCGGCGGACAGCGTCGTGGTGGCGGACGGCGCCGTGGCGGCCTCCGGCACTGTGGCGGCGGACGGCGTCGCGGACCGCTCAGCCATCACCGCCTCCGCCGGCCGGCGTACGCCCGCGCGTCGTGGCGAGGTACCAGGCGGCCAGCCGCTCCGACTCCGCGTCGGCCTGCCGGCGCAGCCGCGGCGGTGCGGCGGCGGCCGCGGGGTCGGTCCCGCCGAGCCGGGCGGTGAGCCGGCGCACGGTGCCGGCGTAGTCGGCGACCAACTGCTCGTGGGTGACCTCGTGCGGCGTGACCCCGAGGTGGGCGAACCACGCCGTCCACTGCCGGCGCTGGTCGGTGAACCAGACCAGGCGCCGGTCGATCTGCGGGACGTCCACCGTGGCGCAGCCCTGCGCGACGTCCACCGTGGCGCGGCCCTGCGCGACGGTCGGCGGGTCGAGGGAGCGCCACCGCCCGCTGAGGGCGGCCCGGCAGTCCGAGATGGCCTGTCGCAGCAGGTCCCGGCGCCACAGGAAGACGTACGACGGGTTGGGGAACAGCTCCGCGACCAGCTCCGCCAGCCGGTCGAAGTCGGGCGCGGCCGCCGCCCCGCCCGGCTCGCCGGCCACCGGAGCCGGGCCGGCAGGCGCCGACGCCGGGCCGGCTGGGCCCCGGTGCGCCGGGGCCGGGCCGGCAGGGCCCCCGCCCGCCGGGGCGGGGCCCGCGGTGCCCGCGTACGCCGCCACGCGGTCCGGGTGGCGCTCCGCGTACACGGCCAGCAGGTCGGGCCAGAACAGCTTGATCCCGAGGGTGCCGGTGGCGTCGGTGCGGTACCGGTACAGCGCGCGGACATAGCCGGCCAGGTCCGGCGTGCCCCAGCGGGCGGCGAATCGCGGCCGGAAGCCGGCGTGCAGGTACTCCAGCGGGCAGCCGAGGCCGCCGGCGCGGTGCAGCGCCTCGCCCAGCAGGGTGCTGCCGGTGCGCCGCATCGTGCACAGCAGCACGCTGCGCCGCGGCCGGTCGAAGCCGCCGTCGGCCCGGTCGTACGCGGCGGTGGCCAGGTCGTACCGCGGCTCACCGGTGATCATCGGACCGCCGCCAGGTCGGCGATCCGCGCCGCGGTGGCCGCCACCGCGTCGCCCGTCGCGGGGTGGTGCAGGTCCAGCACCGGTACCCGGCCGGTCACCGCGGCGAGGCAGGCCAGCTCGCGCACCCGCAGGTCCGGGTCGGTGCGGTCCAGCCGCAGCAGGTTGTCGCGCAGCGCGATGAGCCGCTCCACCGGGCGCGGCCGGGCCACCGCGGTCGGTCGGCCGGGGAGGAGCCGCACGATGAGCCGGGCGGGCAGGGCACCGACGGCCGGCTCGGGCGCGGGCGCGCGGCGCTTGGCGGCCCCCGGCTCGGGGCTCAGCCGGATCCGCACGTCGGCGTTGAAGCCCCGTACGGCGACCTGCTCGCCGTCCGTCTCCAGGGCCGCGGCGTCGTCGCCGAGCAGCGGCCAGCCGGCCTCCGCCGCGACCGCGCCGGACAGCGTGGTCTTGCCGGCGCCGGAGCGCCCGCACAGCAGGAGGGCACCGGCGGGCGTGGCCAGCGTGGCGGCGTGCAGGACCAGGCCGTCCTGGACGGTGGCCAGCCGGGGCAGCACGGTGCCGACCAGGAACTCGGCGTCGGCTGCGGTAGCCGGCCGGTCCGGGTGCCAGCACAGGGTCCGGCGGTCGGGCAGCAGAGCGCACGCGGCGACGTCCGGCCCGGTGAGCAGGTAGCCGCCGTCCGGCCGCCGGCGGACGACCAGCCGACGACCGGCCCCGCCGAGCACCACCGGGCCGTCGGCGTCGGCCGGGGCGTCGGTGCGGACCAGCCGGAACCGGAACCGGACGGGCCGGTCGGGGCCGGGATCGACCCGACGGTGCGCGAAGCCGGGCAGCTCGATCTCGCTGTCCAGGAGCAGGCCGCCGAAGCGGTAGCGCAGGGGACCGCTCGGTGGCTGCGGCGGGCGCGGCCCGGGCTGCGGCACGGCGCTCACGAGGGCCACACCTGGGAGAACCACGTGGCGGTCGAGTAGACCGCCCACAGGCTCGGCAGGTCGCGCCCGCTGCGGGGCGGCGCCCCGGCGTCGTAGTCGGCGAACACCAGCCGCTCCAGCTCCCGCAGCGCGGCGAGGTCGAGGTAGCCCTCGGTGACCAGCGGATGCCCGACGAGGGAGTCGGCGCCGCCGGCCGCGCGGATGGCGGCCACGATCGGCGCCTCGAAGGTGGTCTTGGACTGCCGGCGGAGGATCTCCGGAGGCAGCAGGTCGCGCACCGCCGCGCGCAGCAGCGACTTGGTCTGGTCGGGCCGCCACAGCACCTCGCCGGGCAGCCGCATCACCAGGTCGGCGATCCGCTGGTCGTGCAGCGGGTGCCGCCAGGCCACGCCGTGCGCGGCGAACCGGTCGCGGGTGCCCTCCAGCTGCCAGGTCACGTGCGGGTGGCTGACCCGGACGGCGCGGACGCGGGCCGGATCGGTGCGGGCCCGGTAGCGCTCGACGTTCAGCGCCCACAGCCGGTCGGGCAGGGCCGCCCGCCGGGCGGCGGCGGCGCCGATCCACGGG
>DATMJT010000218.1:0-2692 GCA_035553735.1 Pilimelia sp. | reverse complement strand
GTTTGCCGACCTGGGGTGCGGTTGGCGGGTAGCCAGTGGGGGCGGTGCCGCGCGATCAGGCGTAGGGCGACCAGGACGCAGCCCGCGTAGGTGATGTCCGCGGCGAGCATGAGGAGCGTCGCGCCGAGTGGCGCGTCGGCGGCGGTTGTGGTGTCGGCGACGTCCAGGCCGCCGGATGCGGCGGTGAGGATGAAAGCCAGGAGGTTCGTGGCGGCGTGCGCGGCGATGGAAACCTCAAGGCCGCCGGTGCGGATGACCAGCAGCGCCCAGATGACGCCGCCGACGAGCAGGGCGAGGAAGCCCGACCAGGTGCCGATTCCGTGCATCAGGCTGAAGGCGAGGGCCGAGCCGAGGATGCCGGCCCATCGGTGGTACGCCCCGAGGGCTTGGAGCAGGAAGCCTCGGGTGGCGTACTCCTCGCCGGCGGCTTGCAGCGGTACGAGGGCAACGAGCAGTACGACGAGGCCGAGGAACCGCCAGGGGTTGATGGTCAGCCGTACCTCGTCTGCGTCGTCGTAGAGCAGCAAGAGGGCGGAGATGACCAGGATCGCCATGGTGAACGCGAGGATGAGACACACGGCGAACCACGGCCAACGCAGCCGTCCGGTGACGGAGTGCAGCGTGCCTGCCGGCCGTCGCTGTACGACCCGCGCGACGGCGAGCGTGATGGGGATGAACAGGGCCAGCGCGGCGAGGGCCAGCAGGTTGTCGACAAGTGGGGTGGCGATGTAGTCGCTGTCCCCGGTGTCTAGGCCGGCAGCGAATGCTGCGAGGAGTACGATCGCGGCCAGCCCGCACGCCGTCACAGCGGCGGCGAGCACGGCGGCGAGCAGCGCCAGTGGCGGCATCCACCATCGGTGCCGGCCCAGCCGGGCCAGCCGCTCGTAGGTCAGCCCCTCTGCTGCGGGCACCGTTAGGCCGCCGATCCATCGGGCGGGTCGCCGTTGTCCGATGATGAAGGTTTCCGTGACCCGCCGACGATGCCGATCCAGTCATCGGCCACGGCAAGTGCCAGGATGCAGGCTCCTCCGATGGAGAAGGCGGGGCCGTTGCCGAGGAGGGCTGAGGCGGCTGCCACGACTCCCACGATGAGGAGGAGCAGGGCGGTCCGGGCAAGCCAGCGGCGTACTGGTGGCAGTGATTTCAGCATGTCTCCTACTGTCCGCTTCGACGCGTCGCTGCTGTCTGTCCGCTGGCTGGGAGTACGGCGCCTGGCCCACGCGGCCGGAGGGTCATCGCCCTCCGGCCGCGTGGGCTGCGGAGGCCGCTACAGATTAGCGACGCACCCGGCTCCGGCGATAATGATCGCGGTTTCGGTTTCCGAGACCATCCACGCGACGTTTCCACCGTACCTCTTGTAGAGCGCGTTGGCTGCACCGGCAGAGCACTGGACGGCCTTGCACCAGGCCCACTTGCCCGACCTCTTGGCGATGTCGACGATCTTCTTCCAGTACTTCTTCACGAACTTGAAAATCGCACCCGGGATGCTGAAGGTCGTCGCGTCGGTCGTCTCAGCCGCGGTGCTGGTGTCGTTCATGTTGGTGAAGTACTGGACGCTGTACTGCAGCGCCTTGTACGCCTGAGCGTCGACTTGCTCGACCACGTCGGCCGGAACCTCCAAACGCAGGTCTCCGGCGTCGTCCGTAACAAGGTAGGGCTCCACGGCCGCGACCGTGTTGGCGAATGCGGCCGGGTCGTCCGCCGCCGCCTGGGTAACCGGGTCTGCAACCGCGATACCGGCCACGGGCTGAGCCGGTGCCGATCCCTCGGCTGCCGCAGCGGGCGCGGCGAAGCCGAGGATGGCGACCGCTGCAGCCAGCACGACCGCTACCGTTTTCTTCTGAAACACTGGTTCCTCCCCTGGACCACTGCTGGACTTCGAGTACCGACAGGGGTGATTCGTCGTTGCGTCCGGCATAAGAATCGTCGGCGCAGTGGTCTTGCGCTGTGAGCCACCACGGAAACACCGACAACCGAACGCATCAAGAGAACTGCACATCCCCGTTGGTATGCAACATGATCTGTTGCCGTACGAGACGGTAGGGGCACACCGTAGTGGCCGCAATTGATCTGTTAATGTCGTGACAGCGGCGGGTTTCGGGTGTGTACATAGCTCCTCTGTCAACCGGCGGTGGTGGCGTGGTCGGCGTGTAGGGCTTGGTAGATGACGTCGGACAGGTGTCGTTTCAGGACGCGGAGGGCTTCGAGGCCGCCGTCGCCGCCGGCTCTGCGTCGTGTGATCAGGGTCTTGGCTGGTTGGTGGCAGCGGGCCTGGGTCATCGCGATGCGGTGGAGGGCGGCGTTGAGCTGGCGGTTGCCGGTGCGGCTGAGTCGGTGTCGGGCGCGGTTGGATGACCACACGGGTAGTGGTGCTGTGCCGTTGTGTCGGGCGTAGGCGGCTGCGGAGTGGAACCGGGTGATGCCCGCTGTTTCGCCGAGGATCTTGGCTGCGGTCAGTGTGCCGCAGCCGGGCACGGCGATGAGGGAGGGTGCTAGCTGCTCGGTCAGTTCGCTGATCTTGGACTCGATTGTGTTGATCTCTTTGGTGAGGCTCTTGCAGCGTTGGGTGATTGCGGTGGCCAGCTCCGCCACGGTCCCGGGTCGGTCGGTCAGTTGGTGCAGGATGTGGTCGAGGTTGCTGGCGCGGTCGAGGGATCGGGCCGGTGGGTTCCATTCGGGGTCGAGTTCGTGT
>DATMJT010000217.1:0-4688 GCA_035553735.1 Pilimelia sp. | reverse complement strand
GGGGGTGGGCAGCACGGGTGCCTGCCGCCCCGTGCCGGAGCCGGGCGCGCCGCGCCGGTCGGTTTCGTGGTACTCCGCCTCGACGTTGACCGACCACAGGTCGTGGCGGTGCCCATCGAGGTTCTCCACGGCCAGCATCGCGGTGAGCATGGAGTGGTCCTGGTTGTTGTACTTGTGCATGCCGTTGCGCCCGACGGGCTGCACGTTGCCGGCGTGGGCGGCCAACCAGTCGCGCAGCACCGCCACCCGCTGGTCGTACCCGGCGTCGTACACCGGGTACGCCTTGGGCACCCGGACGACGTACCCGGCCTCCACCTCGGCGGTGTCGACCAGGCCGAGCCGCCCCAGCTCCCGGCGGGCCAGGTCGACGAGGTCGGCGTCCGGCAGGCTCCACAGGTCGTCGCCCTCGTTGACGAAGTACTCCAGACCCAGGCAGGTGCGCCCCTCCTTGACCAGGTACGGCGACCAGGAGCCGAAGTTCTGCACCCGGCCCACCCGCACGCCCGGGGTGTGCACGTAGATCCAGTTGTCGGGGAAGGCGCGGTCGGTCGGCAGCACCAGCGCGACGGTGAGGAAGTCGCGGTAGGACAGCCCGCGCGCCGCGGCGGCGACGTCGGCGGGCGGGTCCATGCCCAGCACGAGCTCCGTCAGCGGCATCGAGGAGATGACGGCTGCGCAGGGCATCCGAACGGACCGCCCCGCCACGTCGGCGGTCACCGCCACCGCCCGGCCCCGCTCGCGGTGCACGGCGCGTACCGGCGCCGCGGTGAGCACGCGCGCCCCGGCCTCCTCGGCCAGCTCGCGGGCGCGCTCCCACATCATTCCGGGCCCCAGTTTCGGGTACTGGAACTGGTCGATGAGCGTGGTGATCTCGGTGCTGCCGCGTCGGGGCCGCAGTGCGGCCGCGATGGCCGAACCGAGCGACAGGTTCTTTATCCGCTGTGCCGCCCAGTCCGCCTGGATGGCGGTGGCCGGCACGCCCCACACCTTCTCCGTGTACGTCTTGAAGAAGATCTGGTAGAGCCGGTACCCGAACCGGGCGGCCACCCAGCCCTCGAAGTTGCTCTGGTCGCGCGGCGGGCGGACCCGCGCGGCCAGGTAGGACGCCACGCAGCGCGCCGACTCCACCAGGCCCAGCCCGCGCAGCGCGTTGAGGGGCCTGAGTGGGTAGTCGAACAGCCTCCCGCGGTACAGGATCCGGCTCATCCGCGGCCGGCGCAGGAAGTCCCCGTCGGGCAGGATGTCGTGCCAGAGCCGCTCGACCTCGGGCACCTTGGTGAAGAACCGGTGCCCGCCGAGGTCGAACCGCCACCCGTCGCGCTCCACGGTGCGGCTGATCCCGCCCACCTCGTCACTGGCCTCCAGGACGGTCACCGCGCGACCGGCCCGGGCCAGCAGCAGCGCGGCGGTCAGGCCGGCGGGTCCGGCCCCGATCACCACGACCGGCGGTGGGTCGGACGCCGGAGCCGCCACGGCGGCGGGGTCGATGTCGGTGTCCCTCATCGGATTCCTTTCTCAGGGCACGACGTGCGGGGTGAAATTGAGGTAGGCCACCCATCCGAAGAGGGGCAGACAGCAGGCGAGGACGCCGTACCAGGCCCAGCGCCTACGGCACGCCAGGGCGGCGACCATGAGCAGCGGGAACAGCCCGGCCAGGTAGCGGGGCAGGGAGTGGAACCCGTACGCGGTGACGGCGGCGGCGAAGCCGCACGCCGACCAGACGGTGTACGCCGCCGGCAGGCGGCGCGCGCACTGCCACAGCAGGACGCCGCCGGTGACGAGCAGTGCCAGCACCAGCGGCCACGGGTAGCCGGCCGGCGACGTGTCGATCAGGAATTCCCACCGCACGTCCACCACGCCGCCCCGCAGGTCGGCCGCGGTGTGCACCCGGTACGGCAGCAGCGGGTCGCGGTAGGTCCACCAGCACCAGGCGAGGTACCCGGCGGTGCCCAGCGGGGCGGCCGCCACCACGAGCAGCCGGCCCACCGGTCGGTCGCGGTGGCGTGCGGGACGCCACAGCTCGACGGCCGCCGGCAGGGCCAGCAGGAGCCCGGTCGGCCGCACCAGGCCGCTCAGCAGGCCGAGCGGGATGCCGGCGGCCAGTCGGCGGCGGGTGCGCAGGACCAGGAAGTACGCGACGGCCAGGAACCCGGCGAGCGCCTCGGTGTAGCCGAGGACCAGCACGTTGGCCCCGGGGACGAGCTGGCTCAGCCAGGCCGCCCGGCGGGCCGCGGCCGCGTCGCCGGTCTCCGCCAGCAGCAGGCGGTGCAGCGTCGCGCCGAAGGCCAGCCCGAAGCCCCAGGACAGGATCAGGAGAACCGCCGCCACCGGGGCCTGCGTGAGCCACGCGAGCGCCCCGCCGGCGAGCGGCAGCAGCGGGAAGAAGCGGACCGCGGCGGCGCCGTGCGGCGCGTAGCCGTCCTCCGCGATGACCCGGTACCAGGCGGCGTCCCACACCTGGAGTCCGTGTGCGCCGGGCACCGCACCGGTGCGCGGCAGGCCCTCGTGCAGCCAGACGACCACCGCGAGCGCGCCGAACACCAGAACGCGCGCGAGCAGCCAGGCCGGCAGCGCCGCCCGCACACTGTCCCGCAGCGGCGGCAGCCGCGTTGGCGAGGCCTCTGGCATGACGCCGGTCGGTGCCCGGGTCGGTCGCATCGCGCCCCCCTTCGGCGCGACCGAATGCCCGGGCCGATGTCACCTAAACGCCGGTGCCGACCCGGCGGCGCCCGGTACGGTCCCGTGCCCGCGTGCGTCGCGGTCGGCGGCCTCCGCGGCGGCACGACCGTGCCGTCGCGGGGCGGCGGTGGCGGGTCAGGCGTTGCGGACGGCGGAGACCTCGAACTCCAGGACGACCTTCTCGCCGACCAGGAACCCCCCGGTCTCCAGCGCGGCGTTCCAGGTCACGCCGTAATCCCGGCGGTTGATCTCCACCGCGCCGGCGAATCCGAGGCGCAGGTTGCCGAACGGGTCCCGGGCCGCGCCCTCGTAGGTGAAGGGAACGGTGATCGGGTTGGTGACCCCCTTGATGGTCAGGTCGCCGGTGAGGTCGAAGGTGGCGTCGCCGGTGACGCGCAGTCCGGTGGACACGAACGTGATCTGCGGGTGGCTGTCCATGGCGAGGAAGTCGTTGCTGCGCAGGTGCGCGTCGCGCTGCGCGTTGCGGGTGTTGATGCTCGCCGCCTGGATGGTCACGGTCACCGCGGTGGCCGCCGGGTCCGCGGCGTCGAACGTGACGGTGCCGGTGAAGTCGTCGAACGCGCCGCGGACCTTGGTGACCATTGCGTGGCGCGCGACGAACCCGATCTGGGTGTGCGTCGGGTCGATGGTGTAGGTGCCGGTCAGCTCGCTCAGGTCGCGGCCGGTGACGGTGTCGGTCATGGTGGGAGCCCTCCGCTGGATGATGTGTCATGCGCTTCCCAAGCTACATGATGTATCATCGAGCAGGTGTATGATGTGCCATGTATCACGTGGGCCGGCGGGGCCGCACCGGAGTCAGCGCGGCTTCTTGCGCGCGAGCGTGATGCCGTCGGCCATCGGCAGCAGTGAGATGTCGACCCGGTCGTCGTCGCGGAGCAGCTCGTTGAGTTCGCGGACGGCCACGGTGTCGGGCTCCTGGTCGGACGGGTCCACCACGCGTCCGAAGAGGAGGGTGTTGTCCACCACGATGAGCCCGCCCGGTCGCACCAGCTGGAGGGACAGCTCGTAGTACCGGGGATAGCCGACCTTGTCGGCGTCGATGAAGGCGAGGTCGAAGCGGTCGGGGCCCTCGTGCGCGAGGAGCTCGCCAAGCGTCTGCGCGGCGTCGCCGATCCGGACCTCGATGCGGTCGGCCACCCCCGCCCTGGCCCAGTAGTCGGCGCCGATGCCCGGCCACCTCCGGCTGACGTCGCAGGTGACCAGCCGCCCGTCCGGCGGCAACATGCGCGCCATGCACAGGGTGCTGTACCCGGTGAAGGTGCCGACCTCCAGAACGCGACGCGCCCCGACCAGGCCCACCAGCAGGCCCAGCAGCTGCCCCTCCTCGGCCATCACCTGCATGGCCCGGCCCATCGGCAGGGTAGCGGTCAGGTCCCGCAGCTCGCGCAGAATCTCGTCGTCCCGCAGTGACACACTGCGCACATAGGACGCAACCTCCGGTGTCAGGCCCACCTGATCCGCCATGCCCGAGGGTACCCACGGGACCGCGCCGCGGCGCAAGCCCGGCCCGGCGGCTCGGGGCCCCGAGCCGCCGGGCCGGCGGGGCGCCGGCGCGGTGCCGGGCGCCGCAGCCGGTACGGCGGTCGGCGCGGCGGCGGATCGGCGCGGCGGCGGATCGACGAGGTGGCATACACTGCGCCGATGTCGCGTCGTCGCGTGATCGCGGCCCTGGTGGCCGGCGTGTTCCTGCTGACCTGGCCCGTACCGCCCGCCGCGGCGGGCGCCGCGGCCGCGCGCTATGCCGGGCCGGCGGGCCCCGCCGGGACCGGTCGCGCTGCCGTACCGGCCGTACCGGCCGTACCGGCCACCCCGCCCGGTCCCGCGTCGGTGACGCCGGTCACCGCGCCGGCCGGCACGGTGCACCTGCCCCGACCGACCGGCCGGTGGCGGGTCGGCACGCTGTCGGCCCACCTGGTGGACCCGGCGCGGCGCGACCCGTACGCGCCGGTGCCGCAGCCCCGCGAGCTGATGGTCCAGGGGTGGTACCC
>DATMJT010000216.1:0-21741 GCA_035553735.1 Pilimelia sp. | reverse complement strand
GACCACCGCCGTCCCCCGCCTACAGCAGCCGCAGCTCGCGGGCCCGCTCGACGGCGTCCCGGCGTCGTCCGGCCTGCAGCTTGCGGTAGATGCTCTTGATGTGGGTCTTCACCGTGTTCACCGACACGTACAGGGTGGCGGCGATCTCCGGATTGGACATGGTCCCCTGCAGGTAGCGCAGGATGGTCAGTTCCCGGTCGGTGAGCGGCTCGACGAGGCGCTCGCCGGCACCCACCAGCGGCCGCGGCCGCGAACCCCCGCCGACCAGGTCGGGCAGGTCGGAGATCAGTTCGCTGGCGATGGGCGGGTAGTCCGGCATCAACGGCGCGTACGCGGCCAGCAGCGCCCGCGCCGCGTGTCCGCCCAGCAGGAACGGCCGCCGGAAGCCCTCCCGCTCGGCCAGGCGCAGCGCGAGGTCCAGTCCGCGGACCACCCGGGCGCGGTCGCCGATGGCCCGGCCCGCCAGGGCGGTGAGCAGGGCCGCCTGAATCGTCCAGGTCAACGACTGGGCGTCGTCGCACAGGTACGGCGCGAGCAGGTCCGGCACCGACCCGGAACGGCCCTCCGCGATGGCCAGCGCCGCCTCCACGACCGCGGCCCAGCCGGCAAAGATGCCGGTGTGCTCGCCGGTGGCCAGCAGCCGCCGGGCGCCGCTCACGTCGCCCGCCCCGGCCCGCAGCTCCGCCTCGGTCAGCCGCAGCGCCCGGGCCACCGCGGGCGCGGGCGGCGGCGCGCCGGTCAGGCCCTGCCGGGCCGCGTCCACCGCCTCCAGCCCCTCGGGGAGTCGCCCGGTGGTCAGCCGCAGCCGGGCCCGCACGGTCAACGCCGAGGTGAGGATGTCGGGATCCGTGACCGCGAGGTCGATCGCCTCGTCGAGCAGCCGGTCGGCCTCGGCGACCCGGTTCCACTCGCAGTAGACGTTGGCCAGGGCGATCCGCACCCAGCCGAGGTCGGTGGCGTCGGTGATGCCGAACCGGTCGGCGGTGGCCAGCGCCTGCCGGCTGATCCGGGCCGCGGCGTTGAGCCGGCCGCGCAGCGACTCCAGCATCGCCAGCCGGCTGGCCGCCGCCACCTGGAGCTGCGTCATGCCGGCCCGCTGGGCGAGCAGGTACGCCTCGTGCATCGGTCGACCCGCCGCGGCCAGGTCTCCCAGCCGCATCCGCACCCCGCCCTCGAAGGCCAGGACCAGCGCCCGGGTGTCGTCGCTGGGTGGGGTGGCCCCGCCCCGCACCCGATGCACCGCGGCCAGGGTGCGGGCCGGTTCACCGGCCAGCCAGGCCTCCCCGGCCCGGCACGCCGCCGCCATCACGGCGGGGGGTTGCTGCGCGTCCGCCGCCTCGGCCGCGCCCGCCACGCGCTCTGCGACGCCCGATCGGCCGCCGCCGTCGCCGGCAACACCACCGGGGCCGTCACCGACCGGGCCGTGGGTCTCGGCCCCGCCGCCGGGCCGCTCCCCGGCGCCCGGGGGCACGCCGCCGCCCGCCGGGCCGCCGCCGACACCCGACCGGCCCGGCGGGTGCTCCAGGCGGCCGAGATAGCCGCGCGCGCCGGTCACGTCGCCGGCGTACAGGCGCTCGGCGGCGAAGGCGAGCATGAGCCGCGGATCGGCCGGTGGCCCGGCCGGCGGCTCCGGCGCGACGTCGTCGGCCCGGCCGAACCGCACCCCGCTGAGGATGTCGGCCCAATGCCGGTCCAGCACCTGGACCGCCGTGGTCCAGTCCTGGCCGAGCAGCGCGTGACGTAGGGCCTCGGCGGGCACCCCGTAGAGCGCGTGCCAGTGCGCGGCCCGGCCGTGCAGCTCGGCCAGCCGCTCGGGCCACCGGCGGCGCAGCTCGCGGTACAGCGTGCGGCCGAACAGCGGGTGGAACCGGTACCAGCCGCCCGGTCCGGGACACCGGCTCAGAAAGGGCGCCAACCGCGCCGCGGCGGCCATCAGCCAGGCGTCCGTCCCGGTGATGGCCTCCACGAGCCCGGTGGTGAGCCGGGGGGAGACCGCGCAGTGCGTGAGCCGGTCGCGCAGGTCCGTGGGCAGTGGTTCGAGCACCTCGGCGACCAGGTACGCGGCGACCGCGGCCTCGAACCCGGGTGAGGTGGCCGGGGCCCGTTCCAGGGCCGCGGTGGCCAGGGCCACCGCGGCCAGCCGGACCCCCGCCGGCCAGCCCTCGGCCCGGGCGTGCACGGCGTAGCAGTCCGCCTCCGGCAGCACCACCCCGTGCGCGGCGAACAGGGCGGATGTCTCACCCAGGGTGAGGGCCAGGGTCTCGGTGTGCAGCTCCGCCAGGGCGCCCGAGACCCGCCACCGGTGCAGCGGCAGGTCCGGCTCGGTGCGGCTGGCGATGACCACCCGCAACGCGGGGCTGCCCAGCCGCACCACGGCCTCGATGGCGGCCAGCACCGCCGGGTCGCTCGCCGGCTGGAGGTCGTCGACCACCAGCACGCGGGGCGCGGTGATCGACCGGGCCGCCTCCGCCATCCGGTTCGGCAGGTCCGCCGGAGGCAGCCAGGGCCCGCCCCGCCCGGTGGCCGCGCCGCCGCCGAGCCCGTCGGGGTACGCGGAACCGCCGGCATCGGGGTCCGGGCGGTCGTCGCGCAGCGCGGCCAGCAGCCGCTCCGGAAGGTCGACCCGGTGCTGCGGGCCCGCCTCCACCCACCGCACCGAGCCGGTGGCCGTGCCGGCCCGGGCCCAGGTGGCCAGCGCGGTGGTCTTGCCCCACCCGGCCGGCGCCGTGACGAGGGTGACGGGCCGGTGCACCGCGGCCTCCAGCTGGCCGACGAGACGCTCTCGGACGATGTGCCCGATCGGTAGCTCGGGGATTCCGGTGGCGGCCCGTTCGGCGAGCCGCCCGATCACGATCGGCCCGGGCATGGGCCCACCGCCCCGCAGTGCCCCGCGTGCTTCCTGATCGGCATGTCTGTCCAGCTCCTTCCCGCGGTGGCCAGGCGCCACCGTCGTCCGCCCCGTGGACGCTTCGAGCACATCACCGCCGACCCCGCCAGAGCCTCACCTCCGGAGGGTGATCGGGCACGAACGCCGAGTACGGCGACCAGCGGATGCGGAGATCAGCACCGTGCCGCCGAACCGACTCAGCGCCAGCAGCGTCCGCTCCGGACGGCCTGCCTCGATCAACAGGAAGAGCGCCGACGTGCCGGGGCGCAGCAGCTCGACGAACCGGCTCCGGAACCGCGCGTCCAGACCCGGCACGGTCGACGGTCCGCCGCCCGGCCCAGGACCAGGCGCCGCGGCGGAGGCGGGCGGCGGCGGGGGCGCCGGGTCCTCCGCCGGGCCGTCGGCGGAGCGGGCTGCGGCGCGGTCGGAGGCCGCCAGCAGCGGACCGAGCAGCCGGGCCCACCAACCGCCGCCGGGCGGGGCCCCGCCGGTCGCGTGCCGGTCCGCGGTCAGGATCAGCCGGCCGGAGGCGTCGCGGACCACGACCGCCACGGCCTCGGGCTCGACGAGCAGCACGTGTCCGAGCCGGCAGACGTCCTCCGCGGCGACCGCCGCCGTCGTCTCGTCGGGGTATCCGATCGCCACCAACGTCGTCATGGGCTGACCTCCCGGCGCCTGGTCCGAATCGGGCGCCTCCGGCGGTCGCCCTCCCCTCATGAACCCACCGGCCGGGCACGCGGCCATCCCCCGGGCCGGGTGACCGGCGAGCGCCCACCCGGCCCGCGGCGCGCCCGCCGGTGCCCGCGGACGGGGCGGCCCCACACCCGGCGCAGCTCGCGTACCCGCTCCTCGAGGCGCCGGAAACTGCGCGCGGCGGCCGCGGCGGACGCCGCCATCGCGCGCGGGATCCCGCGCCGGCGCGGCGCCCGGCGGTACGCTGCCGGGGTTCCCGCCGCGGGCGGGCGGTGACGGTCCGGCGGAGGAGGCGATCGCGGGTGCTGCACCCGGTCCTCGGTCACCTCGGCGGCGTGCCGGTGCGCACCCACGACGTCCTCGTGGGGCTCGGGGTGGCGGCCGCCGGGGCGCTGTTCGTCGCGGAGCTGCGCCGCCAGCGCCGGCTCGGCCGACACCTCGACGACCGGGTGTGGAGCGTGGTGGCCGGCGCGCTGGTCGGCGGCGCCCTGTCCGCCCGGCTGGGCACCTGGCTGCAGCACGTGGACCTGCGCCGCAACGCCTCGCTGGTCGAGCACTGGCTGTACGGCAACCGCAGCATCCTCTCCGGCCTCGTCGGCGCCTACGCGGGCGCCCTGTTGGCCAAGCGCCTGACCGGCTACCAGGCGCGTACCGGCGGGCTCTTCGCGCCGGCCGTGGCCCTCGGCATGGCGGTCGGTCGCGTCGGCTGCCTGCTCTCCGAGTTGCCGGGGCGCCCCACGCAGCTGCCCTGGGGGGTCACGCTCGCGCCCGCGGAGGCGCTGGCCGTCGGGGCGCCGCCGGGTGTGCCGCTGCATCCGTCGTTCGGTTACGAGATCCTGTTCCACCTGCTCGCCTTCGCGGTCCTGTGGCGGCTGCGCGACCGGTTGGCCGATCCCGGGGCGCCGTTCACCCTCTACCTGGTGGGCTACGCCGGCTTCCGGTTCGTCGTCGAGTTCGTCCGCGGCAACGAGGTGGTCGCGGCGGGCCTCACCCGGCCGCAGCTGTTCCTGCTCGCCTGCGCGCCGGTGGCCGCCTGGGCCCTGCTGCGGCTGTGGCGGCGCGGCGGGCTGGCGCCGGCGGCCGCCGGTACCCGAGCCGCCCCGCCGACACCGGCAGCGGCCCGGCCGACACCGGGAGAGGCCCAGCCGACGCCGGCACCGGCACCGGGAGAGGCCCAGCCGAGACCGGCAGGGGCCCAGCCGACGCCGGCACCGGCCCGCGAGGTGGCCGGGTGACCGGGCAGAACACGGGCGCGGCGCCGGCACGGACGCGCGCCGTCCAACGGATCGGGGGAGCCCCATGACCTACCCACCGCAGCCGGGTCACGGACACTGGGACGTCCCGCCGCCGCCGGGCCGACCGACCGCCGTCCGGGGCGGCCGGATCACCGCCGGCATCGGCATCGCGCTCGGCGCGCACCTGCTGACCATCTCCGTGCTCCTGCTGGGTCTGCTGCTCCAGGACCCGGACCTGGCCGGCGAGGTGGGCCTGCCGGTCATGCTGATCGGCCAGGCCGTGGTCTTCCTGGCCTGCCTCACCGTGGGCATCATCCTGACGGCGAGGCAGGACGGCGGCGTCGGCATCGGCCTGCTGATCGGCTGGGCCGTGGGGGTCGTGGCGGCCCCGGTCGTCGGCTTCGGGGTCTGCGTCTGGGCCATCTCGCGGAGCGGGCTCTAGGTGGCGCCGGGCGGGGTGGCCGCCGCGGGCGCCGGACCGACCGCGGCCGGCGCCGGGATGCCGCTGCGCGGGGACCGCATCCACCGGTACGTCAACGCGTTCTGCCCGCACTGCCACGCCGAGCGCCCCGACCGTCCACTGGATACGGTGCCGCGGCTGTCCGGTTGGCTCGCCGAGCGCGCCGGCCGGATCTGGCTGGAGCGCGGCTGCCGCACGCACGGCCTGGTCCGCACGCTCTACGACGAGTCCCCCGAGATCCTGCGCTACCTGGAGCGCTGGACCGCACCGACCAAGGCCCACGTGCCGGACGTCGCCGGCAACTTCGACCCGGTGCCCGCCGCGTACCTGCGCGGCCTGCCGGAGATGCAGACGCAGCACACCTGCATCCTGCTGGCCGATCTGACCGATCAGTGCAACCTGCGCTGCCCGACCTGCTTCGCGGACTCCTCCCCCGCGCTGACCGGCGTGGTGCCGCTGGCCGAGGTGCTCGCCGGGGTCGACGCCCGCCTGGCCCGCGAGAACGGCCGGCTCGACGTGCTGATGCTCTCCGGCGGCGAGCCCACGCTGTACCCCTGGCTGCCCGAGCTGCTGGCCGAGCTGACCGCGCGCCACGTGGTCCGGATCCTGGTCAACACCAACGGGATCGCGCTGGCCCGCGACGACGCGCTGCTCGACCTGGTGGCCGCGCACCGCGAGCGGGTCGAGGTCTACCTGCAGTACGACGGCCCGTCCGCCGCCACCAGCCGCCACCACCGCGGGGCCGACCTGACCCGGCTGAAGGACGCCGCGGTCGACCGGCTCTCCGCCCGCGGCGTGTTCACCACCCTGACCATGACGGCCGCGCTCGGGGTGAACGACGACGAGATCGGCGCCGTGGTGAAGCGCGCCCTCGACACCCCGTACGTCGGCGGCGTGTCGATCCAGCCGCAGTTCGGCTCCGGGCGTTCGGCGCCGATCGACTGGTCGGACCGGCTCACCCACACCGGGGTGCTGGCCCGGCTCGGCCCGCAGACCGGGGGACTGGTCACGTGGCGGGACCTGACCGCCCTGCCGTGCTCGCACCCGCACTGCTGCTCGGTCGGCTACCTGCTGCGCGACGACGCAGGGATGTGGCGCTCGCTTACCGCGCTGGTCGGCACGGACCGCCTGCTGTCCTTTCTGGACCTCGCCCCGGAGGCGGTGGCCAACCGGATCGCCGACAGCGAGTTGCCGGCGGCGCTGCGCGCGGCCGTCAGGCAGTCTCTGCTGGGCCTGCTCTCGGAGCAGTCGTCGCTGTCCCACCCAAGCGTCGGGGACCTGTGGCGGGACGTCTGCGAGAACTGCGACCTCGGCATCGGCACGCTGGCGACGCTGGCCCGCTCGACGCTGCCCGGTGGCCGGCAGCGGCTGCGCCGCCTGCTCGGCGAGCGGGTCAAGCGCATCACGGTCAAGCCGTTCATGGACCTGGCCACCATGATCGAGGAGCGGCTGACCCAGTGCTGCGTGCACGTGGCGACCCGCTCGGCGCAGGGCGCGCACCAGTGCGCGCCGTTCTGCGCGGTGCAGGCCTGGCCGGCGCTGGGCGGGCAGCGCCTGCCGGTGCCCGTCGCGCCGCCGACGCGCGCCCCGGCAAGCGGCGGGGCGTCGGCGTGAGGCAGCCCGGCGACCCCACCACCGACCCGGCGGCGCCGTATGACCCGCTGCGGCTGTGCGTGTACGCCACCGTCGCGCTGTTGGCCTGGCTGCTCGGTCCGGTGGCGGTGCTGGGCTTCGCGGCGCTCGGCGTCGCGGGCTACTGGCGCGCCCGGCGCGCGGGCCTGACCCGGTCCCGGTGCCTCCTGCGCGACACCCGGCTGGTCCTGGCGTACCTGGGGCTGGTCGCGGCGGCCGGTGCCGCGGGCGTGGGCCGGCAGCTGTGGTCCTGGTTCGGCTGAGCGCGCGGCCACGGACGCCCGGCGCGCGGTGCGCCGGGCTCGGGACACACCGCGCGCTCTGCCCGCGCACCGGCCGCTGACCGGGTCGGGCCCGGGGCTCAGTGGTCGGCGGCCTGCGCCGAGGTCCGGTGCTCCAGGAACGAGTCCGGGGCGGCCTGCGGGTCGGCGGTACGCCGGTCGGACTCGGCCAGGATCGCCTCGGCCTGGGCCCGCGGATCAGCGCTGCCGCCGGCGGCCCGCTCCTCCGGCAGCAGGTGCGCGGCGCGGTTCGCCACCCGCTCCGGGGCCGGCGCCGGGATCTCGCGGGGTGCCGCCGGGCCGCGGCTGTCGTGTTCGTCGGTCATGCGCCGTCACGTACCCGGCCCGCCGCCCCGCCAATCCGCTGCCGGGGCCGGCGCCGGCCCCGGCAGCGGACCGGATGGGGCCGGGGGCGCCGGTTCGCGGTTCCGCGGCCCGGCCGGGCGGCCCGGCCGGGCGGTCCACCCGCGGCCCGGTTCGCGGTCGCGCTCCGCGGCCCGGTTTCGCGGTCGCGCTCCGCGGCCGGACCGGGCATCCTGGGAACGATGTCCGAGGACCTGCCGGTGACCGACCGGTTCGTGATTCCCGCCGCCGAGCTACGCGAGCGGTTCTCCCGCAGCTCCGGCCCCGGCGGGCAGGGCGTGAACACCACGGACAGCCGGGTGGAGCTGTCGTACGACGTGGCCCGCTCCGCCGCACTGGTGCCCGAGCTGCGCGACCGCATCCTGGAGCGGCTCGCCGGCCGGCTGGTCGACGGCGTGCTCACCGTCGCCGCGAGCGAGCACCGCGCGCAACTGGCCAACCGGGAGGCGGCGCGAGCGCGGCTGGCGGCGCTGCTGCGGGCCGCGGCGGCGCCCCCGCCGCCGACGAGGCGCCCGACCAAGCCGAGCAGGGCGGCCCACCGCCGCCGGCTGGAGGCCAAGCGGCGGCGCGGCGAGGTCAAGCGCGGCCGCCGCGCCACCGGCGGACAGGAGTGACGCCCCGCCCCGGATACCGATGTCTGTCGGACGCGCGGCGGCGCGCGGCGTAGCGCGGCAGGCCGGCTTGCCCCGGCCCGCGGCGCCGCATCGAAGGGCACGGACGCCTTGCTCTGCTTCCTCATTGGACACGGCCGGCGCCCGCGGACCCCGTACGCCGCCGCTGGCGGCGAGCTCGGGCGCGGCGGCCGAGCCCGCCGACGAACGGTCGGCGGGCTCGGCCCGACGTGGGCTAGCCTGCGGATCGTGACCACTCCGCCCGCCGTCCACGGGTCGCCGGGGCCCGCGCCGGACCCACCCGCATCGGGCCCGCCGGCGCCGTCGACCCCACCGGCACCGGCGGCCGGAAGGCGCGGTCGGGCGCTCACCGCGCTGTGCTGGCTGCTGCTTGCGCCGGGGCTGGCGTGGCTGGTGGTACGGCTGCTCGGCGCGGAGCGCGGCCATGGCATCCAGCTCGTGGCGTTCACCCCCTACGTGGCCGGCGGGGCGCTGCTGCCGGCCGTCCTGGCGCTGGCGCTGCGCCGGCGCCGGGCCGCGGTGGTGGCGTTGGTGACGGCGATCGGGCTGGGGGCGGCCGTGGCGCCCCGGGCCGTCGGCTCGGTCGAGGCGGCCGCGGGGCGACCGGTGCTGCGGGTGCTGGCCGCCAACCTGCTCGCCGGGGCGGCCGACCCGGCGGCGGTGGTGGACCTCGTGCGCCGGGCCGAGGTCGACGTGCTCGCGGTGCAGGAGCTGACCCCGGACGCGGCGACGTCCCTGGACCGGCACGGGCTGCGGGCGCTGCTGCCGCACCGGGTGCTGGAGCCGATCGTCGGCACCGAGGGCTCCGGGCTGTACTCCCGGCTGCCGCTGCGCGACACCGGAGTGCGGCGCAACGGCGGCGGGTTCCGGCAGGCGTACGGGACCCTGACACCCCACGGTGGGGCGCCGGTCACCGTGGAGTCGGTGCACCCGATGGCCCCGGCCTCCGCGTGGGCGCTGCCGTGGTGGGAGCGCGACCTGGCCGCCCAGCCGCCGGCCACGCCGGACGGCCCGGTGCGGGTCCTGGCCGGTGACTTCAACGCCACGCTCGACCACGCGCGGCTGCGCCGGCTGCTGCGCACCGGCTACCGGGACGCCGCCGACGTGGTGGGCGCCGGGCTGGTGGGCACCTGGGGCCCGTACGACGGCGACCCGATCCCCCCGGTGACGCTCGACCACGTGCTGGCCGACCGGCGGGTACGGGTGCTGGACTTCGCGGTGCACCCGGTGCCGGGCAGCGACCACCGCGCGGTGCTCGCCGTGCTGGCGCCACCGTCCGACTGAGCGCCGAGCCCGGCGCGCTGTCGCACCGCCCGGTGCCGCTCCGGCGCCGAACCCGCGCGCGCCGGACCCGCTCGGCCGTACTCCAGTGTCGTTATCCGCGCTCCATAACAGCAGTGGAGTACGGCTCGGCGTCGGCGCGGGCGGCCGGGCCGGCGTCCAGCCCGTAGGCGAGCGCGTCGACCAGCGCCCGCCAACTGGCCTCGACCACGTTCTCGTGCACGCCCACCGTGGTCCAGTCCCGGCCCGCGCCGTCAGCGGTCTCCACCAGCACCCGGGTGATCGCGCCGGTGCCGTGCGAGCCCTCCAGGATCCGGACCTTGTAGTCGGCCAGCTCGAACCCGGACAGCTCGGGATAGTGCCGCGACAGCGCCATCCGCAGCGCCTCGTCCAGCGCGTTGACCGGGCCGTTGCCCTCGGCGGTGGCGATGACCCGCTCGCCGCGCACCCGGATCTTCACGGTGGCCTCGGAGACCACCGCGCCGTCCTCGCGGTGCTCGACCAGGACCCGGTAGGACTCCAGCGCGAACGGCCGCACCGGGCCCTCGCCCGGCAGCTCCGCGCGCACCAGCAGCGCCAGCGAGGCGTCCGCCGCCTCGAAGGACCAGCCGGCCGCCTCCAGCTCCTTGACCCGGTTGGTGACCCGGGACAGCACCTCGGGATGACCGGCCAGGTCCAGCCCGAGCTCTCGGGACTTGAGCTCCAGGCTGGCCCGGCCGGCCATCTCGGTAACCAGGATCTTCATGTCGTTGCCGACGGTGGCCGGGTCCACGTGGTTGTAGAGGGCCGGGTCCACCTTGATCGCGCTCGCGTGCAGGCCCGCCTTGTGGGCGAAGGCCGAGGCCCCGACGTAGGCCTGGTGGGTGTCGGGTGCGATGTTCGCGATCTCCGCGATGGCGTGCGAGACGCGCACCATCTGTTCCAGGCAGCCGTCCGGTAGGACGGGCAGCCCGAGCTTGAGCTGGAGGTTGGCGACCACGGCGAACAGGTCGGCGTTGCCGGGGCGCTCGCCGTAGCCGTTGGCCGTGCACTGGACGTGCCGCACGCCGGCCTCCACGGCGGCGATCGTGTTGGCGACCGCGCAGGCGGTGTCGTTCTGGCAGTGGATGCCGAGCCGCTCCGGGCCGGCGTCGCCGAGCCGCTGCCCGATCTCGCCGATCGCCGCCGCGACCCGCGACGGCAGCATGCCGCCGTTGGTGTCGCACAGCACCACGGCCTCCGCGCCGGCGGCCAGCGCGGTGCGCACGACCTCCACCGGGTACGCCGGGTCGGCGCGGTAGCCGTCGAAGAAGTGCTCGCAGTCCAGGAAGACCCGGCGGCCCTGCGCCGCGACGTAGGACACGGTGTCGCGCACCATGGCCAGGTTCTCCTCCAGCGTGGTGCGCAGCGCCCGGGCCACGTGCCGGGGGTCGGACTTGGCGACCAGGCAGACCGCGGGGGTCTGCGCGTCCAGCAGCGCGCGGACCTGCGGGTCGGTGCGCACGTCTGCCCCGGCCCGGCGGGTGGCGCCGAAGGCCACCAGCACGGCGTGCCGCAGGTTCAGCTCGGTGCGCGCCCGGGCGAAGAACTCGGTGTCCTTGGGCAGTGCGCCCGGCCAGCCGCCCTCGATGAAGCCCACGCCGAACTCGTCGAGCAGCCGCGCCACGGCCAGCTTGTCGGCCACCGAGTAGCTGATGCCCTCCCGCTGGGCCCCGTCGCGCAGCGTCGTGTCGTACACCTGGAAGGTCATGGCGGCGCCTCTCCTGCGGGCTGGACGTTCTTGGCCTGGGTCGGTGGAGCGGATGCGGACCAACAAAAAGACCCCCCGCGGATGCGGGAGGTCTGCGCGCTCGGCGGTGCGGGGCCGGCGCGCTAGCTGCCAATAATGAGCAGAGAGTTGGTCATGGAGCACACTCTGCCAGTGACGTACGGATTTGGGAAGTCGGGTCCACATTACGGGACAGCATCCGCGAGTGGTGATCGCCTTCACAACGGCGGCGGGCGCGACGGTCCCCCGGACGGCTCGTTTGCAGAATTGGAACCACTCCAGTTACGACCGCCGCTCCCCAGGAGGTTTGGTGCTCACCGTCGGCGACCACTTTCCCGCGTACGAACTGACCGCATGCGTCTCCCTGGACCCCGAACGCGCGTTCGCCACCGTCGACCACAAGTCGGCGGAGGGCAAGTGGCGGGTGGTGTTCTTCTGGCCCAAGGACTTCACCTTCGTCTGTCCGACCGAGATCGCCGAGTTCGGGCGCCTGCACGACGAGTTCGCGGACCGGGACGCTCAGGTGCTCGGCGTGTCGGTGGACTCCGAGTACGTGCACTACGCCTGGCGCAAGGACCACCCCGACCTGCGCGAGCTGCCGTTCCCGATGCTGGCCGACGTCAAGCGCGAGCTGTCGGAGGCGGCGGGCGTGCTGGGCGAGGACGGCGTGGCGCAGCGGGCCACCTTCATCGTCGACCCCAACAACCAGATCCAGTTCGTCATGGTGACCGCCGGCTCGGTCGGGCGCAACGTCGCCGAGGTGCTGCGGGTGCTCGACGCCCTGCAGACCGACGAGCTGTGCCCGTGCAACTGGCAGTCCGGCGGCGCCACGCTCAACCCCGCGAAGCTGCTGGCCGGCGCGTGATGGGGCTGCCCGCGATCCAGGCGGCGCTGCCGGCGTACGCCAAGGACATCAGGCTCAACCTCGGCACGGTGCTCGGCGCGTCGCCGCTGACCCCCGAGCAGTGCTGGGGTGCCGCCCTGGCGTGCGCGGTGGCCGCCCGCAACCCGGTGGTGCTGCGGGAGCTGGCGGCCGAGGCGCAGGCGCACCTGAAGCCGGACACCGTGGCGGCGGCCAAGGGTGCGGCCGCCGTGATGGCGATGAACAACGTCTACTACCGCGGCAAGCACCTGCTGGAGGACGAGGCGTACGCCTCGCTGCCGGCGCGGCTGCGGATGCAGCTGATCGCCACCGCGACCCGCGACGGCGCGGTGGCCAAGGCCGACTTCGAGCTGTGGTGCCTGGCGGTGTCGGCCGTGACCGGCTGCGGGGCCTGCCTGCGGGCGCACGAGCGGGAGCTGCGGGCCGCCGGGGCCACCCGGGAGCAGGTGCACGAGGCGCTGCGCATCGCCGCGGTGGTGCACGCCGCCGCCGTGGCGCTGGACGCCGAGACGGCGCTCGCCGCCGACCCCGCGCCGGAGGCCGGCTGATCCCGACGCCGCAGTGATCCGTTTGCCGCGGCCGGGGCCGGGTACGGAGGTGGGGAACGCAGTCGACACGGCAGGAGGAAAGGCAGTGAGCACGCTCGATCCGCAGAGCACGCACTACCCGACCCCGGGTCCGGAGGACGGCACGTACCGCAGCTCCCCCGGGACCGGCTTCGCCGGCACCGGCGCCTCCGGGGCCGGGTTCAGCCCTTGGAGCTATCGGGACGAGGTGTCCCTGGCCGGCGCTGACCTGGTCGGCTACAAGGTGGAGGCCACCGACGGCGGCATCGGCAAGATCGACGAAGCGACCCACGAGGTCGGTTCGGCCGCCCTGGTGGTGGACACCGGCCCGTGGATCTTCGGCAAGAAGGTCCTGCTGCCGGCCGGTACCGTGAGCCACGTCGACCACGAGGACCGCAAGGTCTACGTGGACCGCTCGAAGGACCAGATCAAGGACGCTCCCGAGTTCGACCCGGACAACCATACCGATCCGGTGTACCGGGACAAGCTCGGCAGCTACTACGGCGACACCTACGAGCAGACCGACCGGACCCACGTACCGTCCACGCAGCCCCGCTTCTGAGCGAGCGGATCCGGTCCAGGGGCCTGCGGCACTGCGCCGCAGGCCCCTGGCCTGTGCAGGCACGCCCGGCATGGGGCCGTCGCGCGGAAGCACCGCAAAGGACCTCGCGGCCGTGGTGCGGACCAGGGACGGCAACGGTCTCGCGCGGGGTGCGGGCCGCGAGAAGGGACCCGCAGGTCGGTCCGGCCCGGACCGGCGGCGGGCCGGCGCGGTCAGCTGACCCGGTGCACCCAGCCGTACGGGTCGGCGGCGCGTCCCCGCTGGAGATCGACCAGCGTCTGCCGCAGTGCCATGGTGACCTCACCCGGCTGGCCGTCGGAGACGGTGAACTCCCCGTCGGGGCGGCGCACCGTACCGATCGGCGTGATCACTGCGGCGGTGCCGCAGGCGAACACCTCGCGCAGTGCACCGCTGGCCGCGTCGTCCCGCCACTGGTCGATGGTGACCTGGCGCTCCACGACCTCGTGCCCGCGGTCGGCCGCCAGGCGCAGCACCGAGTCGCGGGTGATGCCGGGCAGGATCGTGCCGGTCAGCGGCGGGGTGACCACGGTCCCGTCGGCGTACACGAAGAAGACGTTCATCCCGCCGAGCTCCTCGACGTAGCGGCGGTGCACCGCGTCCAGGAAGACCACCTGGTCGCAGCTGTGCGCGATGGCCTCCGCCTGCGCACACAGTGAGGCGGCGTAGTTCCCGCCGGTCTTCGCCGCGCCGGTGCCGCCCGGCGCCGCGCGGGTGTAGTCGTCCGGGGCCCACACCGTGACCGGGGTGACCCCGCCCGAGAAGTACGAGCCCACCGGCGAGGCGATCAACACGTACAGGTACTCCCGGGCGGGGCGCACGCCCAGGAACGCCTCGCTGGCGAACTGGAAGGGCCGCAGGTAGAGGCTGCCGTCCTCGGCCGCGGGGATCCACTGCCGGTCGATGCGCACGAGGTGCTCCAGCGAGTCCAGGAACACCTGCTCGGGCAGCGGCGCCATCGCCATCCGGCGGGCCGAGGCGACGAACCGGCGGGCGTTGGCGTCCGGCCGGAAGAGGGTGACCCCGCCATCTGCCGCGGCGTACGCCTTGAGGCCCTCGAAGACCTCCTGGGCGTAGTGCAGCACCGCGGTCGCCGGATCCAGCGACAGCGGCCCCCTGGCCTCCACGCGGGCGTCGTACCAGCCCTTGCCCTCGGCGTAGCGGACGGTGACCATGTGGTCGGTGAAGATCCGGCCGAACCCCGGGTTGGCCAGCAGCGCCGCCCGCTCGGCCTCGGACACCGGTTGAGGATGTGGACGGATCTCGAAGTCGAGCGAGTCACCACCGCTCACGGCACGCCTCCAGATGCTGGGAAAGAGTGGTCAAACCTTATCCGGAACGCTCGTTAAGCGGGAGCCCGCGCGCCGACCCGACCACTCGCCCCTCGGCCAGCCTGCCGAGTGCGGCGCGGCCGCTGGTACCGCAAACCCCGGCGGGGCCCGTGGGCACCGCCCCCGGTGGCCCGGTCCAGCACCGCGGACCCCGGCGGCCCCGTAGCACCGCCGACGCCGGCCGCCGGCTGAGCCCGCCAGCCCGCGCGGTGCCCCGCGGGCCGCCCGCGCGGACGGGAACGGCGCCGGCCCAGGGCGGTCAGCGAGGGTCCCTCGCCGATCGCCGGAGGCTCGTCTCCGGCGAGCTGTCGGAGGCGTCCCGCCGGGGCAGCCTCGGCGAAACGATGCCGGCCTAGAGGGCTGCGGCGATCCGCGCACCGACCTCCGCCGTGCGTACCGGGGCGCCGTTGCGGTTGGCCAGTTCGGCGCCGACGGCGTCGTGCACCCGCCGCGCCTCGTCGGGGTGACCGAGATGGTCGAGCAGCAGGGCCACCGACAGGATAGCGGCCACCGGGTCGGCCACGCCGCGGCCCGCGATGTCCGGCGCGGAGCCGTGCACCGGCTCGAACATCGACGGGTGGGTCCGCTCCGGGTTGACACTGCCGCTGGCCGCCAGCCCGATCCCCCCGGTCACCGCCGCGGCGAGATCGGTGAGGATGTCGCCGAACAGGTTGTCCGTCACCACGACGTCGTACCGCTGCGGCTGACTGACCAGGAACATCGCGGCCGCGTCGACGTGCTGATACTCGGTGTGCACGTCCGGGTGTTCGGCGGCGACCGCGGCGAAGGCGCGCGCCCACAGCGACCCGGCGTGGGTCAGCACGTTGGTCTTGTGCACCAGGGTGACGGTGCGCCGCTCCCGCCGCGCCGCACGGGCGAACGCGTCGCGGATCACCCGCTCCACGCCATGCCGCGTATTCAGGCTCTCCTCGGTCGCCACCTCGGCCGGGGTGTCCCGGTGCAGGGCGCCGCCCGCGCCCGCGTACAGGCCCTCGGTGCCCTCCCGGACCACCACCAGGTCGATCTCGCCGGGCTTGACGTTGGCCAGCGGGCCGGGCACGCCCGGCCACAGCCGCACGGGGCGCAGGTTGACGTACTGGTCGAAGGCGAACCGCAGGCGCAGCAGCAGGCCGCGCTCCAGCACCCCCGGCGGCACGCTGGGGTCGCCCACGGCACCGAGCAGGATCGCGTCGTGGCCGGCGAGTTCGGCGAGCACGGAGTCGGGCAGCACCTCGCCGGTGCGGTGGTAGCGCGCCGCGCCGAGGTCGTAGTCGGTGGTCTCGACGCCGGGCAGCACCGCGCGGAGCACCAGAAGCGCCTGCGCCACGACCTCGGGCCCGATGCCGTCCCCGGCCACCACGGCGATCCGCGCCACCTCACCACTCCTTCCCACCGAGCGAGCGCCGGCACGGGCGCACGCCCGCCGACCCCCGAAGACTACGCCACGTCCCGCCATTCAGTACGTCCGTCCTACCATTCGGACACGAGGGACGGTCAGTCCTGCTTCCTCCGCCGGTCACCGGAGCCCCGCCGCCGCACGGCAACGGGCCCCCGCGATCTCGGCAAGGGATCGCGGGGGCCCGCTTGTCGCACGGGTACGCGTGGCTCGCGCACCGGGGGGATGGTCACCCAGCGCCGGCGGCACGCGTCACCCGAAGACGCGACCGGACCAGCACTGCGTAACCAGTTGAACACGCTAGAGTGCGGCCGCCTGCTTTCGCAAGATACGCAGCCCGCTCACCCGTCCGTCCGGTTCACTCCTCCCGCAGGTCCACCGCGCTGGCCGCCGTGGCGCCCACCGCCGCGGCCACCGAGGTGAGCAGGTCCGCCCCGACCGGGGAGTCCACGGTGAGGGTCATCAGCGCCTCCCCACCGGCGGAGCGCCGGGCCACCTGCATCGCCGCGATGTTCACCCCGGCCTCGCCCAGGATCGTCCCGACCGCGCCCACCACGCCCGGGCGGTCGGCGTACCGGAAGAACAGCAGGATGCCCTCGGCCGCCAGCTCCAGGTCGAAGCCGTCCACCTCGGTCAGCTTCACCACGTCCCGCGCCGGGGTGCTGACGACGGTGCCGGCGACTCCCACCGACCGACCGTCCGGCAGGGCGCCGCGCACCGACACCAGGTGCTGGTGGTCCGCCGACTCCGGCGCGGTGGTCAGGCCGACCTCCACCCCCCGGTCGCCGGCCACCAACGGCGCGTTGACGTACGTGACCTGCTCCTCGACCACCCCGACGAACAGGCCCTTGGTGGCGGCCAGCTTCAACACCGACACGTCGTGCGTGACCACCTCGCCGCGCACGTCCACGGTCACGCTGGCGGCCACCCCGCCGGCGACCGCGGTGAACACGCGGCCCAGCTTCTCGGCCAGCGGCAGCAGCGGCCGGACCTCCTCGGCCACCACGCCGCCGGTCTGCACGTTGACCGCGTCCGGCACGAACTCGCCCTCCAGCGCCAGCTTCACGCTGCGCGCGACGGCCAGGCCCGCCTTGTCCTGCGCCTCGTGCGTGGACGCCCCCAGGTGCGGGGTGGCCACCACCGAGTCGAACCCGAACAGCGGCGAGGAGGTGCACGGCTCCTTGGCGTACACGTCGATGCCGGCGCCGGCGACCCGGCCCTCGGCGATCGCGTCGGCGAGCGCCTGCTCGTCGATCAGCCCGCCCCGCGCGGCGTTGACGATCCGCACGCCGGGCTTGCACAGGGCCAGCTCCTTGGCGCCGATGAGGCCCAGGGTCTCCGGCGTCTTCGGCAGGTGGATCGAGATGAAGTCGCTCTCCCGCAGCAGCTCCTCCAGGCCGACCAGCCGCACCCCCAGCTGCGCGGCGCGCGCCGGCTGCACGTAGGGGTCGTAGGCGATCAGCCGGGTGCCGAAGGCCGCCATCCGCTGCGCGAACAGCACGCCGATGCGCCCCAGGCCCACCACGCCGACGGTCTTGCCCTGCACCTCGACGCCGGTGTAGCGGGAGCGCTTCCACTCCCCCGCCTTGAGCGCCGCGCTGGCGCTGGCGGTGTTGCGGGCCACGGCCAACAGCAGCGCCACCGCCTGCTCCGCGGCGGACACGATGTTGGACGTCGGAGCGTTCACCACCATCACGCCGCGCGCCGTCGCCGCGGCCACGTCGACGTTGTCCAGGCCCACCCCGGCCCGGGCCACGACCTTGAGCCGCGACGCCGCGGCGATCGCCTCGGCGTCGATCTGGGTGGCGCTGCGGACCAGGACCGCGTCGGCCGCGGCGAGCGCGGCGAGCAGCGCGGGGCGGTCGGTGCCGTCCACGTGGCGCACGTCGAAGTCGTGGGCGAGCACGTCGATGGCGGCGGGGGCGAGTTCTTCGGCAATGAGTACGACGGGAGCCATGGGACCTCGTTGTGTCGTCGTTGGCGGGGCGACCGCGCGGCCGCGGTTCGCGGCCGGCCCGTTGGGGCGGCGCCGGCCGAAGGGCGACGGCGCCGGACCCGGTCCGCGGCCGAGGGGCCGGGACCCGCGGGGAACCGGGCGCGACCCTGCGCCCGCCACCCCGCCACGCCCACGCGCCGCGGATGCCTTACCCGGCGATCCTAGGCCGCCGACCCGACCGGCCGGTCGGGTACCCGACCACGGGTGTCGGCATTCACAGCCGCCTGGGCGTAACCCTTCGCCGGAGCCGGCGGCACCGGCGGCCTGCCGGTGGTGCCGCTCAGGCGGTCTCGGTGATCGGCCGGTCCACCCAGCTCATCATCGCCCGCAGCCGGCGCCCGGTCTCCTCGATCGGGTGCGCGGCGCCCTGCTCGCGCAGCTTGGTGAAGTGCGGACGGCCGGCGTCGTCCTCGGCGACCCACTCCCGGGCGAACTCACCCGAGCGGATCTCCTCCAGAATCCGGCGCATCTCGTCCTTGACCCGATCGTCGATCACCCGAGGACCACGGGTCACGTCGCCGTACTCGGCGGTGTCGGAGACGCTGTAGCGCATCCGCGCGATGCCGCCCTCGTACATGAGGTCGACGATCAGCTTCAGCTCGTGCAGGCACTCGAAGTAGGCCACCTCGGGCGCGTAGCCGGCCTCCGTGAGCACCTCGAAGCCGGCCTGCACCAGCGCCGTGGCGCCGCCGCACAGCACCGCCTGCTCGCCGAACAGGTCGGTCTCGGTCTCCTCGGCGAACGTGGTCCGGATCACCCCGGCCCGGGTGCCGCCGATGGCCTTGGCGTACGCCAGCGCCAACGGGAACGCCGAGCCGGTGGCGTCCTGCTCCACCGCCACCAGGCAGGGCACCCCCTTGCCCTCGACGAACTGCCGGCGGACCAGATGTCCCGGGCCCTTCGGTGCCACCATCGCCACGTCGACGTCGGCGGGGGGCGTGATCAGGCCGTACCGGATGTTCAGGCCGTGGCCGAAGAACAGCGCCTTGCCGGCCGACAGCGTCGGGGCGACCGCCTCGGCGTAGACGGACCGCTGGGCGGTGTCCGGGGCGAGCAGCATGACCAGGTCGGCCTCGGCAGCGGCCTCGGCGGGCGTGACCACCCGCAGCCCCTCCTCCTGGGCCTTGGGCCGGCTCCTGGAGCCCTCGGGCAGCCCCACCCGCACGTCCACGCCCGAGTCGCGCAGCGACAGGGCGTGCGCGTGCCCCTGGCTGCCGTACCCGATCACGGCGACCCGGCGCTCCGCGAGCCGGGACAGGTCGGCGTCGTCGTCGTAGAAGACCTCAGCGGTCATGTTCTCCCTTTCGTGTGCGGCCGCGGCGCGGCGGCGGATGCTGGCCGCCGCAGGGCGGCGCGTGGGTACTCCGTGGGGCGGCGCGGGCACCGCCGCGAAACAGCGGCGCACGGGCACCGCCGCGAAACAGCGGCGGCGTGGGCGGCCGCGGCCGCGGGCCGGGCGTCACGCGGCCCGCAGCACCGGCCCGGCGGTGATGGCGCGCGAGCCGCGGCCGATCGCGACCAGGCCGGACTGCACCATCTCCTTGACCCCGAAGGGCTCCAGGTCCCGCAGCAACGCGTCCAGCTTGTCGGCGGTGCCGGTGGCCTCGATGGTCAGCGTGTCCGGACCGACGTCCACCACCCGCGCCCGGAACAGCTGGACCGTCTCCAGCACCTGGGACCGGGCGGCGCGGTCGGCCCGGACCTTCACCAGCAGCAGCTCCCGCTCCACGGCCTGGGCCGGGTCCAGCTCGACGATCTTGAGTACGTTGACGAGCTTGTTGAGCTGCTTGGTGACCTGCTCCAGCGGCGAAGACTCGGCGTTGACCACGATGGTGATCCGGGAGACCTCCGGGTGCTCGGTCTCCCCGACCGCCAGCGAGTCGATGTTGAAACCGCGCCGGGAGAACAGGCCGGCGACCCGGGCCAGCACCCCGGGCTTGTTCTCCACCAGGACGGACAGCGTGTGCCTGCTCATGCGTTCCCCTAGAGGTCGTCGTCGTCGAAGGCCGGGCGCATGCCCCGGGCGAACATGATCTCGTCATTGCTCGTCCCGGCGGCCACCATCGGCCACACCATGGCGTCCTTGCCGACGACGAAGTCCACCACCACGGGGGCGTCGGACACGGCCATGGCCGCCTCGATCGTGGCGTCCACGTCCGCGGCCGAGGTGCAGCGCAGGCCGACGCAGCCGAGGGCCTCGGCGAGCTTGACGAAGTCCGGCACGTAGCGGTGGGTGCCTAGATCGGTGTTGGAGTAGCGCTCGCCGTAGAACAGGGTCTGCCACTGGCGCACCATGCCGAGACTGCCGTTGTTGATCACGGCGACCTTGATCGGGATGCCCTCCAGCGCGCAGGTGGCCAGCTCCTGGTTGGTCATCTGGAAGCAGCCGTCGCCGTCGATCGCCCACACGGTGGCCTCGGGTCGGCCGACCTTCGCGCCCATGGCGGCCGGCACGGCGTAGCCCATGGTGCCCAGGCCACCGGAGTTGAGCCAGGTGCGCGGGTTCTCGTACGAGATGAACTGCGACGCCCACATCTGGTGCTGGCCGACCCCGGCGACGAAGACGGTCTCCGGCCCGGCCAGTTCGCCCAGCCGCTGGATGACGAACTGCGGGGCGAGGGAGCCGTCGGGCGGCTCCTCCCAGCCCAGCGGGTAACGCCCACGCAGGTCGTTCAGCTGCTGCCACCAGTCACGCAGCTCCGCGCGGGCGATCCCGCCGGCCGATCCGGTCGGGGCCGCGTCACCGGCCAGCTCCCCGCGCAGCGCGGTGATCAGATCCTCGATGACGAACCGGGCGTCGCCCACGATCGGCACGTCCGCCACCCGGTTCTTGCCGATCTCCGCCGGATCGATGTCCGCGTGCACCACCGTGGCGCCCGGGGCGAACGAGTCGAGCTTGCCGGTGACCCGGTCGTCGAACCGCGTGCCGAGCGCCACGAGCAGGTCGGCGCGCTGCAGCGCGTACACCGCGGCGACCGTGCCGTGCATGCCCGGCATGCCGAGATGCTGCGGGTGCGAGTCCGGGAACGCGCCGCGGGCCATGAGCGTGGTCACCACCGGCGCTCCGGTCACCTCGGCCAGCCGGCGCAGCGCCTCGGTGGCCTCGGCCTTCAGCACGCCGCCGCCCACGTAGAGCACCGGGCGGCGGGCGGTGCGCAGCAGCCGGGCCGCCTCCCGGATCTGCTTGCCGTGCGGGTGCAGGGTGGGCCGGTAGCCCGGCAGGTCCAGGGTCGGCGGCCAGCTGAACGTGGTCTGTGCCTGCAACACGTCCTTGGGGATGTCGACCAGGACCGGGCCGGGGCGCCCGGTGGCGGCCAGGTGGAACGCCTCGGCGAGCACCCGGGGGATCTCCTCGCCGCTCTGCACCAGGTAGTTGTGCTTGGTGACCGGCAGGGTGATGCCCTGGATGTCGGCCTCCTGGAAGGCGTCCGAGCCGATCGCCGCGCGCGCCACCTGCCCGGTGATCGCCACCAGGGGCACCGAGTCCATGTACGCGTCGGCGATCGGGGTGACCAGGTTGGTGGCGCCGGGCCCGGAGGTGGCGATGCACACCCCGACGCCGCCGGTGGCCTGGGCGTAGCCGGTGGCCGCGTGCCCCGCGCCCTGTTCGTGCCGGACCAGGATGTGGCGCACGGTCGAGTCGTAGAGCGGGTCGTACGCGGGCAGGATCGCCCCACCCGGGATGCCGAACGCGACCCGCACACCCAGCGCCTCCAGCGAGCGCACCAGCGCGCTGGCCCCGCTCATCTGCGTGGGCGGCACGACCGCGGGGGCGCCG
>DATMJT010000215.1:0-10819 GCA_035553735.1 Pilimelia sp. | reverse complement strand
GAGGGGCGCAGGGTGTGCTCCTCCCCGTGCTGCCCCTCGCGCGCGCGTGGCCCGTGGCCGAACTCCTGCTCCGCCCCCGCGTCGTTGCCGGTCACGTCGTCCACCTGGCCGTCGGTCGGGGAGATGGCCATCGCATCCGCCAGCTCCGACAGCGGCAGCCGCTCCTCGTCGCGCCACACGGCGTTCTCTGGATCAGTCATGTCGACCGGCTACCCGGCCCGGGTCCGGCCAAACCCGCCGGCGCGCCCGCACGGACGTGGGGCCGCCGGCCGGCGCGGCGGGTGCGGCGCCCGGCGGAGGCGCGCCCCGCGCAGGCGGCCCGGGCGGCCCACGTACGCCGGCCGGTCAGCGGCGGAGACCCGGCCGGGGCCGGTGGCCCGCGTACGCCGGCCGGTCAACGCCCGGTGGGCACGATGGCGTCCGGGGCCGGGGCGACCGGGTCCTCCGGCTCGGCCGGCGCCACCCGGGCGGTCTCGGCCAGCCCCACCCCGAGCAGCACCAGCAGTCCGCCGCCGAGCTGCGCCGCGTTCAGCGCCTCCCCGGCGCCGAGGGTGATCCACGCGACGACCGCGGCCAGCACCGGCTCCACCATGCCGATGATCCCGACGCTCGTCGCCGGCAGGTGCCGCAGCGCGGCGACCACCAGCAGGTACGGTGCCACCGTCCCGAGCAGCACCAGGTACCCGTACAGCGCCGCGACCGGGATGCCGCGGACACTGCCGGCCAGCGGCTCCCAGCCGCCGAGGCCGGCGGTGGCCGCCCGCAGCAGCAGGCCGGCGGCCGCGGACACGGCGAACGCGTACGCGGTCAGCGACAGCGGGTCGCGGCGGCGTACGCCGCTGGCGCCGAGCACGTAGTACACGGCCAGCAGCACGGCGGCGCCCAGGCCGGCGGCCACCCCCAACGCGTCCAGGCGCAGCTCGCCCCACACCTCGGCGACGCAGGCCAGCCCGGCCAGGCAGAGCACCAGCCCGCCCCACAGCCGGGACCGCACCGGCTGCCGCTGGCCGAAGCGGGCCCACAGGGCGACGAACACCGGCGCGGTGTACTCGAACAGCAGGCCGATGCCGACCGGCAGCCGGGAGATCGCCACGAAGTACAGCAACGGCACGAGGAAGAAGCCGGCCAGTCCGTACGCGACCAGCATGGGGATCTCGCGGCGGGTGACGGCCAGGCGCCGCGCCCCCGGGCGCAAGGCCAGGCACAGCGCCAGCAGCACCAGCGCGGCGCTGGTCGCCCGCAGGGCGGTGAGCTGGGGCGCGGTGATGCCGGCCTGCATGACCAGCTTCGACACCGTGCCGTTGACGGCGAACAGCGCCCCGGAGAGCAGCACCATGGCGACGCCGAGAGCGGGCCGGGCACGGACGGCGGCGATGGTCACCGGGCGAGGTTACCGGGGTGATCCGGCGCCGCCGGCTCAGTGCCAGCCCTGATGTGTGCCGGACCGCAACGCTCCTACGCTGGCCACGCCATTCACCCGAATGAGAAGTGGGGGAAGAAAGTGGTACGCAGAGCCACAATTGCGCTGGCGCTGGTCGCTGGGATGGTGGCCCCGGCCGTCGTCGCGGCGACGCCGGCCTCGGCGGCGCGGAAGTGCCGGTTCGTGTTGACCACCGATCCCGGGGAGGTGGGGGGCCGGGGCAACATCTGCCGTACTTGGTTCCCGACCGGCGGCGGCAGGTACCGGGGCACGGTCTCCGGAGAACTCAAGGACCTCTCGTCCGACTACCACAGCGTGGCGCTCCAGGAGTCCCGCGACGGCAAGGTCAGGATCGTGGCGCGGACCCCGAACGACTACCCGGGCCGGACGAAGAAGGTGCACTACACGTACAGCAAGGTGCGCAAGCTCTACCACCGTGTCTGCCTGGTCAACTACGCGCAGACCAAGCCGGCCGTCTACTGCTCGCCCTGGTTCTGAGGGAGGTTCCGGTGTCGATTCTCCGGCGGCTCGCGGTGCTGGGCGCCGCGACGATGATGACGCTCGGCCTGGCGGTGGCCCCGGCGCAGGCGGCGAGCAGGGCGTGCACGAACCTGTGGACCCCGGACGGCAAGGGGCGCATCAACATGTGCAAGACATGGACCCGCCACGCCAACGGCAAGGGCTACTACGGCGAGTTCTGGGGAACCATCCACGGGAAGAACACCGTCCTGGAGGCGTGGTTCGACGGCCGGCAGGAGCGCATCGCGGGCACGGGCAGCCGGTCCTCGCTGAAGTTCAACCGACGCTACGAGCGGATCAACCGCCTCTACTTCCGCGCCTGCAAGCGGGGCAAGGCGTGCTCCGGCCCCTGGTGGTAGCGCGTCCGCCCGCCCGTCCGGGTCTCCGCCTGGGGCCCGGCCGGGCGGGCTGGCCCTGCGGCGCGGCGGGGCGGCCCCGATCCGTGCGATGTCAACGGGATCGTGTCAAGGTGGCCTACGGCGCGGCGGGGGCGGGCCCGACACTTCCGCCGCGCTCCAGGTAGGTGAGCACGGCCAGCACGCGGCGGTGGTCGGCCACATGGGGTTCGAGGCCCAGCTTGGCCAGGATGCTGCGCACATGGGTCTCGACGGTCTTGGCGCCCACCCGCAGCCGCTCGGCGATCGCCTCGTTGGACCGGCCCTGCGCCATCAGGGCCAGCACCTCGCGCTCCCGGGCGGTGAGCCGGTCCAGCCCGCCGGGTGGCCGCCGCCGGTCGAGTAGGCGGGCGACCACCTCGGGGTCGATCACGGACCCCCCGTCGGCCACCCGGTGGAGCGCCTCGGCGAGCTGGCCCACGTCGGCGACCCGATCCTTGAGCAGGTAGCCGAAGCCGCGCGGGTCCCGCGCCATGAGCCGTACGGCGCTGCCGGTCTCCACGTACTGGGACAGCAGCAGGACACCGACGTCGGGGTGCGCCTCGCGCAGCCGCACCGCGGCCCGCAGCCCCTCGTCGGTGTACGTGGGCGGCATCCGGATGTCCACGAGCGCCGCGCGCGGGCGCGCGGCGCGCACGAGCCGCGGCACCTCGGCGGCATCCCCGGTCTGCCCGACCACGGTGAAGCCGGCACCGGTCAGCAGCGTGGCCAGCCCCTCCCGCAGCAGTGCCGAGTCCTCGGCGATGATCACTCGCACGGCGACCCCCCGGGTAACCCCGTGGCCGGCTCTGCCGGGGACGCCGGGGACGGCTCCACCGGCAGCTCGGCCCGGACCCGGGTGCCGCCGCCCGTCGGGCTGCGCACCCACAGCTGGCCGCCGAGGGCGGTCACCCGCTCCCGCAGCCCGTCCAGGCCGGTGCCGCCGCGGGGATCCGCCCCGCCGACGCCGTCGTCCACCACCTCCACCACCAGCCGCCGGCCCCCGCCGAGGCGCTCGGCGTGGGCGGAGACCGTGACCACCTGGGCGCGGGCGTGCTTGGCGGCGTTGACCACCGCCTCGCAGACGGTGAAGTAGGCGGCGGCCTCCACCTCCGGCGGGTGGCGGTCGTCCGCGACGGCGACCACCACGGGCACGGGCGACCGTTCGGCCAGCGCCACCACGGCCGCGCGCAGCCCCTCCCGACCCAGCACCGCCGGGTAGATGCCACGGGCCAGCTCGCGCAGCTCGGCCAGGGCCCGGCGGATGGTGTGGTCCACCTCCGCCACGGTGGCGCGCAGCGCCTCGTCGGCGTGCGGGGGCAGCGCCGAGTCCACCCGCCGCAGCGCCATCAGGGCCACGACGAGATGGCTCTGCGCGCCGTCGTGCAGGTCGCGTTCGATGCGGCGCCGCTCCCGGTCGGCCGCCCGCACGATGCGGGCCCGCGCCTCGGCGGCCTCGGCCCGCGCCCGGGCCGCCCGCTCCGCGCCGCCGTCAAGCTCCGCGCGCAGCCACGCGTTCTCCAGGCCCAGCCGGGCCGCGGCCCGCGCCGCGGCCATCAGCTCCGGGTCGTCACACAGGGCCGGGTCGTGCAGGAGCACGGCCGGCGGCGGTCCGGGCGCCACGTCGCGCGCGCCGCCCGGCCGACCGGCGGCGGGGATGGCCAGTACGGCCGGCGACTGCTCGGGCGCCCGGCCGTCCGGGTCCGGCGGCGGCTGGGCCGTGCCGGTCGGCGGCTGGTCCGGGCCGGGCAGGCGCAGCGGCCTGCCGTCGGGGTCGAGGTACCCGCCGGCGGCCGGCGACCACAGCCCCAGCCGCAGGGAGGGATCGCCGAGGGCCTCGGCGAGTGCGTCGCGCAGCCGGCGCGGGGTGGGTCGGGACTCGATCTCGATGACGAGGTTGCCGACGGCGGCCCGGCGCAGGCGGGTGCGCAGCACGCCGAGCAGGAAGGCGAACGGCACCGCCACCTGGCTGGCGTCCGAGAGCACCAGCAGCGGTGCGCGGACGGTGTGGAAGGCGGCCGGACCCGCCACGTAGGCCAGGTCCCAGGCCACGAACGCCGCGGCGAGCAGCACGGACAGCCAGGCCGGCAGCAGCGCCCGCCGGCGGGCGGGAGAGGCGCGTCGCCAGCGGCGTACCAGGACGGCGGTCACGGCCACGGTCAGGCCCGCGCCCACCGCGTGGTAGGTGAGGTCCACGGCCGCGAACACGCCCGGGTCGGGCAGCAGCAGGAGCGCGTTGGGCCCGCAACCGCCGCAGGACAGGTGCGCCGTCGCAGCCCCGCCCGCGGCCGGGTCGTAGGTCGTCGCGCGCAGCAGCCCGCCCACGGCCACCAGGGCGTAGCCTGCGGCGACCAGCCGGCGCGCCCCGCGACCGGCCAGCCGGCCCTCCGGGAAGGCGAGCACGAGGTGCCCGAGGACCGCCAGGTTGAGCGCCTCCCACCAGGCGCCCAGGGCGAACAGCCAGGGCTCACTTGTGCCCTGGAGGTTGCCGAGGAACCAGGTCAGGCCCTCGGCGACGAGCAGCGGTCCGGTGCCGTTGCCGGGCCGGCGCCCCCACGCCACCAGCCCCGCGGCGGCGAACGCCCAGCCCACGGCCACGTCCCGCAGCACGTCAACGGGGGAGGCTCCGGCGCGCAGGTAGGCCAAGCTACCGACGGTGCCCGCGACCAGCGCCGCACCGGCAGCGCCGGCGAGGACCACCGGTCGGGCGCGGCTCCCCATCCGCACACCGACCACCGTAGGCACCGCGCCAGCGCCGATCCAGCGCACATCCGACAGTCCACGCCCCGGGTGTGGCGGGACGGTCACCCACCGAGGCCACGTGCCGCGAGACCGTGGCCGGTCCCACGCCTCCCACGCCGGCGTGCGGAGACGACAACCCCTGCGTACGCCAGCGATTTCGGTCGGTGCCGAATGACGTCGACAGGGCCGAGGCCCGGCGGGACGCTCGATGTCGAGGCGCCGATCACTTACCCGGCGCCCCTCGGATTCCCAATTGGGGAGGAACCATGAAGTTGTCCCTCAGGGCGGCTCTACCGCTCGCGGTCGCCGGCCTCATCGGCGGCTTGCTGACCGGCGCGCCGGCGAACGCCGCGGCGTCGGCGGCGACCCCCGCCGATCGGCCGGCGGCGGCGACCGCCGCGGCGGTTGGAGCGGCGGCCACAGCGGAGTGGGTGCTGCCGGCGAAAAGGCTGAAGACGTTCAAGTGGTACCAGGGCGGCGGTAGCTGCTGGGGCGAGTCGCGCGCCACGTACTACGCCGGCGACGGCAGCATGCGCCTCTACTCCAAGGCATGGAGCACCGCGCCGCTGCACGGCTGTCGGGTGGCGGTCACGCTGACCATCGACGCGGGGGGCCAGCGGGTCACCGTCGTCCGCGACCTGCCGACCACCTGCTCGGGGAGCGACCCGACGTGCAACGAGACCAGGGACGAGTTCTACGACATCGGCCTTCCGCCGAACGTCATCGTTCAGGTGTCCAACTACTACATGTACATGCGCTGACGCGGTGACGTCCGCCGCGGCGGGCATGGACCGTCCACGGGTCCGTGTCCGCCGCGGCGGACGTGCACGCTGCGACCGGTGTGGGATGCCGGACGGTGTCGTGCCTCGCCGGCATGTCCGACCACCGTCATGCCGCGCCGGCCAGCACGGCGTCCACCAGGCCGCGGCCCGTCCGGGTGATCTCGTGGTACACCCGATTACGGTCGCGGTGGCTGCGCACCAGTCCGCCGCACCTCAACACCGTGGTGTGCTCGCTGGCAGAAGACGCCGAGATGCGCAGGGCACACGCCAGTTCGGTGGTGGTCAGCCGCCCTTCGGCGATCTTCTCGAGGACCGCGGCTCGGGTGGCGCCGAGCAACGCCGCCAGCCGGTCCAGGGCGAAATCTCGTACGCCGGTGATCGACGCGGGCAGATGGAGGGCGGGACGCACCGGATACCGCAGGAGCGGTGTGGCGTCTCCGGGCGGAACCCACAGTGCGGTGGCCCGGGCGAACACCGACGGGACCAGGCCCAGGCCGCGGCCGTCCAGGTACAGGTCACGCGGGCCGCACGGCGCGGCGTGGTGCGCCGGCGACGTGGTGTAGTCCAGGACCGGCGCCGCCCAGCTGATGCTGGAGTGCAGCCTGGCCAGCACGTGTTCCCAGCCGTGGCGGCCCAGCTGCTCGCTGCGGGCGGCCTCGTCGCGTCGGGCGTGAGCGCGGATCACGTGCCAGTGTGGGTCCGAGGCGGCCGCGCGCCAGCACCGGAGGTCTTCGATGACCCAGGCGGGCGGAACGCCCTGCCCGGGTCGCGGTCCGGACGCGAGGTCGCCGAGCCGTATGGCCTGCAGGAGCGACTCCGGCCCGGGGAGGAATCTGATCCGGCCGAGATCGGCGGCTGTGAGGTGGATTCTCGTGCGCATGTGGGCCCTCCTGGGGCGGGCGATGACGCGGTCCACACCCTGCGGACCGGCCGATCCCGGTGGCAACCTCACGCCGCAGCCGTGACCGGGATATCCGCATATCCCTCGGGATCCCGCAGGTCCGACTTCCGGATTCCGCAGCGGGAACCGCCGGAAGGCAGCGGTCGCACGGGTGGAGAAAAACTGGCGTTACCGGGCATTGCGTGAATACCTTGTGGACGGAGACGATGGCTCCTGGCCATGGCCGAGCTCTCGGGCTCGACACGGAGACCTGCGGCCGAGGGGGACGTCATGTCTGGGTCCGAAAGACCCTTGGTGCCGGGCGCGCCGGTTCCCTCGTTGGTGCGTTGGGGATGTTCACCCGACGGGGATCTGATCTACCGCACCCTGGTGAGTTTCGGCGCCGCCACCGTCGAGGAGCTGGTGTACGACGTGGGGCTCTCCCGGCGTCGAGTCCGCGCGGCGCTGGACGAGCTCGCCGCGGCCGACGCGGCGGTGCCGGAGCCGACGGGCAAGGGCCGGTGGGCCGCCGCGTCGGTCGCGGAGGTGGTCGCCACGTGGCAACGAAACCGCCGGGCGGCGCGGCGGGGCCGCGTACCCGGCGACGCCGCCACGGTATTGCATGAGGCGCTCCCGTTGGGTCCCGACATGCGGCACTTGGCCACCCGCGCGGCGGCCAGGGCGCGGCTTGCCGAACTCGGCCGGGTCGTCACGCACGAGCACCTGGCGATGAACCCGGAGTCTCACTTCGACCCCGCGTCGGCGCGTGCCGGGATCCCCGTTGACCGCGCCGTGCTGGCGCGCGGCGTACGCATGCGGGTGCTGGGTTGCCTCCCCGGCCAGGATGATCCGTTGCTGCGGTACGGCCGCCGGCCGGACGAGCCGCGCCCCGCCTATCGGGAGGCGGCGACGGTGCCGATGAAGCTGATCGTCATCGACCGGCGGATCGCCCTGGTGCCGGTCGACCCCGCCAACTACGAACAGGGCTACCTCGAGATTGCGCGGCCCGCCATGGTGTCGGCGTTGGCGTCCACCTTCGAGCGTCACTGGGCGGACGCGCACGATCCAGAGGAGGAGCAAGTGCCGGAGGTCACGTTGAGCGCGCGGGAGCGTACGCTGATCGATCTGCTGGCCGCGGGTCACACCGACGCCATGGCCGCTGAGGCCATGCGGATCAGTCCGCGCTCGGTGTCCGCCATCCTCCGGCGGGTGATGGACCGCCTGGGGGCCGACAACCGGTTCCAGCTCGGCCTCGCCCTGGGGGCGCGGCGGGCCGCGGTGTGGCCGCCCCCGCCGGCGCACTCCGGGCCCCGGGAGCGCCGGTGAGGCCGCGGGTGGCGCTCGGGGCGTTGGTGGCGGCGCTCGTGGCCCTGTCGGCGCCGCCGGTGCTCGCCGGTACGGGCGACCTGGCGTCGGCGGGGACGGAACCGGATACGTGGGTGACGGTGCCGTGTGCCACCGGAGCGATCACAAGCTATGCGAGCACGCAGAGGGGGCTGAGCGTTAACGGCGTGGTGGTGCTGGAGGGGTGGATACGGCCCTGCGACGACCAGGTGGACCCCCGTGGCCGCTTCGCCCTGCTGACCTACCACGCGGCTGGGTACCGTCGGGAGGTGTCGTCGCCCTACGCCGCCGGTGGCGGGCTGACGACGTTCCGGTGGCCCGTTGACCTCGATGGCCCGCACGCCAGCGGCTTGCGGGCGATGTGCCTGGCGTTCCAGGATTCGGGGCGCCTCGACTGTGTGGCGGTGGTTCCGTCCTTTCCCCGGGGGTTGCGGCCGGTCCCCACGGATGACCCGCTGACGCAGGTGCCGCCGGCGACATCGGACTTGGACCCGGACGACAGCACCATCACCTGCGGCAACTGCGTCGCGCCTGGCGGCGTGGTGCGGCCACCCACTCCTGGTCTGCCTGGGGACGGCTGGCCCCTGTGGGGCCCTACCCCGCGTCCATCTGGACCGGGCGCGCCGTCGGCAAGCGGCGGTGGCTGATCGGCGCGGTGCCGGCGGGTAGAGAACGGTATCCCCGCGGGCGTGCCCGGGACGTGGCGGCCCGTGCCGCCGTACCTTGAACGATCAAGGTTGCACTGGTGCAACGTTGCGCCCATTTGTCGGTTCCTGTCATGCTGCGGCCGTGGCACCGGCCACCGAGACGTCCAGTGAGGACGGTCGTCGCGAGCGGGCCGGGGCGGGTCGTCTGGTGTGGCCGCCGTGACCCGTCCCGGCCCTGGGAGCCGAGAGGACGCACACCGATGGATGACGCCCTGCCCGACCCTCCGCCTGTTTACCACACCACGGAACGCCCGCCCTTCGACGTGCACGACCCGCCGCAGCAGCCGCCACCGGAGTGCGTGGATCCGACGCTGTGGTCGGTGGCCGTCGAGCTGCACCGGGCGCACCGCCCGGGCGTGGACGGCTGGTGCGCCTGCCGCCTGTTCCACCCGTGCCCGGCCTGGTGGCGGGCGGTCGCCGCACTGGGTGCGGCGTGCGCCGCGCTGACCGGCGGACCCCGGCTGTTCGCGCTGTGCGACGCGGCCGGGGCGGTCCTGGGGTACGGGATGGCGCTGCCCGACGGCTCGGCGGTGACCGCCCAGTGGCGGGCCGGTACGCGGGGCCCCGTGGTGGTGTGGTCATCGCCCGTCGAGCCGGCCCGGCTGTGGTCCTGCTCGCTCGTGTGGCTCTCCCGGGTGCCGGCGGGCGGCGGCTGACCGGCCGCCGGCAGGCGGCGCGACCTGCGCTTCCTCGATCACGACCCGGGTCGCGTCGGCCGCGACCCGGGTCGTTGCGGTTTTGTCGTACCCGAGGTTTACTGTGATTGTGGTTCGAACGACTGTTCGAAAGATCGGGTGCGGACGGGTCAGGCCGCAGCCGGGCTCGGGCAGCTGATCGGACCGCGAGACGCGGGGAGCCGGGCGGGTGAGGGTCCGCCCGAGTTCCTCGGAGGAGCGTCCGGGCCGTGGCCACCGCGGGGCGACGACCGGGCGTGACTCCAGCGGTTTGCGGACCGCGGGGCGGCCGGACATTCGCGGGTCCGGCGCCCATCGGCGAGCCACCGCTCGCCGCCCAACCGACCCCCGGGCGGCGGGCGGTGGCCCAGCCGGCCGGGTGTGAGGTGGGGAAGCGTCACGCCCGGCCGGCGCGCCACCTGCGCCTTCCCCCGCAGCCGGCCCGCGGACGGGCCACCACGGCGTCCGTCGCCCGGCGACGCCGACCACCTGGCATACCTGGCACACCGCCACACCTGCGAGGAGAAGCCGATGCCGACCACCACGGCGCCCACCGTTCCGGCGCACATGCTGCCCCACCGCACCCCGGTCGAGCTGCTCACCCTCGCCCGGCGAGGGCTGGCCGAGGCGGCGCAGACCCGCCCCGACGGGCTGCGCTACGCCACCGCCCACCTGGCCGCGCTCCGGGCCGCCGCGGCGGTGCTGGCCAGCCGCGCCCGGCCCGCTCCGACGCGGCGCAATCGGGTCACCAGCGTCTGGACGCTGCTCGTGATGATCGCCCCCGAGATGGAGGACTGGGCGTCCTTCTTCGCCGCCGGCGCCGCCAAGCGCGCCGCCGCCGAGGCCGGCATTCCGCGGGTGGTCTCCACCCGGGAGGCCGACGACCTGCTGCGCGCCGCCGAGGAGTTCGTCGGAGTGGTGGAGGCGGCGCTGGGCCTGCCGCACCAGCCGGTCCTCGACGGCCTCGCCGCCTGATCATCCGCGCGGCGTACCGCCGCGGATCTCGATCGGGTCGGGTCGTGAGCCTGACGACCGGCGCGGGTCCCGCGATCCCGGTCTCGGTGGCGAGTCACCAGTGAGTCGCCACGCTTGCACATCGAACAGGCACGGGTAACGGGGCGAGGTGGCGCATGGCGGGCCTGGAGGCACTCCGGTCCGTGGCGCTGGCGGGGCACGTCCGGCCAGCCAGCGGGTACGCCGCCTCCGGGACCGGTGACGTCGACGCGTCCCGGGTCCTGCCGGTGCTTCCCGAGCTGAGCCGGATCCTGCCCGGCCGCGGGCTGCGCCGCGGCAGCACCATCGCCGTGGCGGCGCCCGCGGCCGGGCAGCCCGCGTCGGACCGGTCCGCGGCGGACCACCCCGCGTCGGACCAGCCTC
>DATMJT010000214.1:0-6500 GCA_035553735.1 Pilimelia sp. | reverse complement strand
TCCTGCTGGAGCGGCGGCCGGTGGTGGGCGGGGCGGCGGTCTCGGAGCAGCCGTTCGGCCCCGACTTCACCGTCACCTCGCTGTCGTACGTCGTGTCGCTACTGCCCCCCGACCTGGTGCGGGACCTGCGCCTGGTCCGGTACGGCTACCACGTCTACCCGCAGGGGCCGTACTTCGCGCCCCGGCGCGACGGGCGCCACCTGCACCTGTCGACCGACCCGGCGCGGCGGGCGGCCGAGATCGCCAAGTTCGCGCCCGGCGACGTCGACGCGTACGAGCGCTGGGACGCCTGGCTGCGACGGCTGGGCCGGCTGGTCGGCCCGCTGCTGGACCGGATCCCGCCCCGGCTGGGCAGCCGGCGACCGGGCGACCTGCTCGACCAGGCGGCCCTGCTGGCCCGGCTGCGGGCGGTCGACGTGCGGGCGGCCTTCGACCTCACGCGGCTGTTCACCTCGAGCATCGCCGACCTGGTCGAGGAGCGGTTCGCCGCCGACGCCCTGCGCGGGGTGCTCAGCGTCTCCGGCGTGATCGGCACCTGGGCCGGTCCGCGCAGCCCCGGCACCGCGTACGTGATGCTGCACCACCACGTCGGCGAGGTGGACGGCGAGGCGGCCGCCTGGGGCTTCCCGCGCGGCGGCATGGGCGGCGTCACCGCCGCCATGGCCGCCTCGGCCAGGGCGTTCGGCGCCGAGATCCGCACCGCCGCGCCGGTCGGTCGGATTCACGTGGAACACGGGCGGGTGACCGGGGTGGCCCTGGTCGACGGGGACGAGCTGCACGCGCCGGTGGTGATCACCACCGCGCACCCCAGAATCTCCTTCCTGGAGCTGCTCGACCGGGGCGAGCTGCCGCCGGACTTCGTCGCCGACATCGAGTCGTGGCGGACCCGCTCGGGCACCGTGAAGATCAATTTCGCCGTGGACCGGCTGCCGGTCTTCGCCAGCCATCCGGAGTTCGACCCGGCGGTCCACGGCGGCACCATCGTGCTGGCCGAGTCGCTCGACGAGGTCGAGTCCGCCTATCAGGAGGCCGTCGGCGGCCGCCCGGCCACGGCGCCGTTCGCCGACGTGTGCATCCCGTCGGTCTTCGACCCCACCCTGGCTCCGCCGGGCAGCCACGTGGTGAGCGCGTTCACCCAGTGGGTGCCGCATACCTACGCGGCGGCTCCGCACGCCGCCGAGTTGGCCGCGTACGCGGACCGCCTGGTCGCCCGGCTGGAGGCGGTGGCCCCCGGTTTCACCGACTCGATCATCGACCGGCAGGTGCTCGGCCCGCACGCGATGGAGACCGAGTACGGCCTGGTGGGGGGCAACATCTTCCACGGCGAGCTGACTCCCGGGCAGATGTTCCACTGCCGCCCGGCCGCCGGCTACGCCGACCTGCGTACCCCCATCCGCGGCCTGTACCAGGCGGGCAGCGCGACGCACGGCGGGGGCGGGGTGACCGGCGTACCGGGGCGCAACGTGGTGCGCCAAGTGCTGCGCGACAGCCGGCGCCGCTGACCGCTGCACGGCACCGCGCCGCGGCCCGTGCGCGTGCGCGGCCGCGCGGCGCGGCGCGGCGCGGCGCACCTACCGCGCAGGGCCAGGGCCGCACGGGGCACCCGACCGCGCGGGCCCAGGGGGCGCACGGGTCCCCGGTGGCGGCGAATCCGCCGGACCGCGCCGGCCGTCCCGCGGCTGTGCCATCATGACCGGGACCGCGGTACGGGGCAGCCCCGCGGCCACCGGTGCCGCGCCACCAGGACGAAGGACCGAGCCATGACCGAGCCCCCGTCCGGGACCTCGCCGGCCCCCGCGGTGCTGCAGTGGGGCAGCGACCCGGCACCGGGACGCGCCGGTGGCCTCCCGCCGCGGGCCGTCCACCGGGCCACCCGCGCGCTGGCGCTGGCCGGCGGCGCCGCGCTGGCCGGGTCGCTGTTCACCACCTGGCGCCGGATCACCTTCACCACGCCGCGCGGAGACGAGCACGTGGTGGGTCTGCCCAGGGAGATCACCACCTCGGCGCTCGACCTGGCGGCACCGGGCGCCGCCTACCTGTTCGGCGTCCTGGCCCTCGGGGCCCTCGGCACGATCGCCCTGTCCGGTGCGGGGTCCCGCCGGACCGCCCGGCTGGGGGCCCTCGCGGTGTGCGCGGGCCTGCTCATCCTGCTCGCGGCGATCGTCCATCACCTCCAGGGTCACCCCAGCTCCGATGTGACCACCTGGTTCACGTACCACCTGGACCAGCAGCCGGAGACCGACACCAGCTACGGCGCCGGCCTGTACCTGGCCTTCGGCGGCCTGCTGCTCGGCGGGCTGGCGCTGTTGCCGCAGCCGACCGGGACGGACCCGGCCGGGCCGGGCGGAGTGGCCGCCGCCCCGCGCGAGGCCGGCACCGCCGCGGCGGACGGCGGACCGACGCCACCCGCCGGCGGCCTGGCGGCCTGGCGCCGCCCGGCCGACCCTGACGGGCCCGACGCCCCGCTGGACCTGACCGTGGCGCCGGCCGCCCCGTTCCTGCCCGTGCCGCCGGACCGCCCCGGCCGCTGACCCGGGCGCCACCGGGGGCCGCCCACCGCGGCGCCACCGGGGGCCGCCCACCGCGGCGCCACCGCGGGCCGCCCACCCCGGCGCGGCCGCGGGCAGGCCGCGCGCGTGGTGCACCCGTGCCCGCGGGCCGCGCCGTGGCCGGGCCCCGGCCGGTACGCTCAGCACTCGTGATTGACCTGCGCCTGCTCCGCGAGGACCCCGACGCCGTACGCGCCAGCCAGCGCGCCCGAGGCGAGCCCGAGGCGGTGGTGGACGAGCTGCTGCGCGCCGACGAGCAGCGCCGCGCCGCGGTCCAGGTCTTCGAGGGTCTGCGCGCGGAGCAGAAGCAGCTCGGCAAGCTGGTGTCCCGCGCCGTTGGCGAGGAGAAGGCCCGGCTGCTGGCGCGCACGAAGGAGCTGGCCGCCGAGGTGAGGTCGGCCGAGGCGGCCGCCGCCGAGGCGGAGCGGGTCCTGCGCCGGGCCCAGCTGGCCGTGCCCAACCCGGTCGAGGACGGCGCCCCGGCCGGCGGCGAGGACGACTTCGTGGTGCTGCGCGAGGTCGGTACGCCACCGGCGCTGGACACCCCGCGCGACCACCTGGAGCTCGGGGAGGGGCTGCGGGCGATCGACATGGAGCGCGGCGCGAAGGTCTCCGGCTCGCGCTTCTACTACCTGACCGGCGTGGGGGCCCTGCTCCAGCTCGGGCTGCTCCAGCTGGCCATCGCGCAGGCCGTGGAGCACGGCTTCACGCCGGTGATCCCGCCCGTGCTGGTCAGGCCCGAGTCCATGGAGGGCACCGGGTTCCTCGGCGCGCACGCGGCGGAGGTCTACCGCCTGGAGGCCGACGACCTGTTCCTCGTGGGCACGTCGGAGGTGCCGCTGGCGGCGTACCACGCCAACGAGATCCTCGCCCTCGAGCAGCCGCTGCGGTACGCCGGCTGGTCCTCCTGCTTCCGCCGCGAGGCCGGCTCGTACGGCAAGGACGTGCGCGGCATCCTGCGGGTGCACCAGTTCGACAAGGTGGAGATGTTCTCCTACTGCCGGCCCGAGCACGCCCACGACGAGCACCTGCGGCTGCTGGCCTGGGAGGAGGAGATGCTGGCCAAGGTGGAGGTGCCCTACCGGGTCATCGACGTGGCGGCCGGCGACCTGGGCGCCAGCGCGGCGCGCAAGTACGACTGCGAGGCGTGGGTGCCCTCGCAGGGCCGCTACCGCGAGGTGACCTCGACGTCGAACTGCACGACGTTCCAGGCCCGGCGGCTCAACATTCGCTACCGCGACGCGGACGGGCGGGCGCAGGTCGCGGCCACCCTGAACGGGACCCTGGCCACCACCCGGTGGCTCATCGCGATCCTGGAGAACCACCAGCAACCGGACGGCGCGGTGCGGGTGCCCAAGGCCCTCCAGCCGTACGTGGGCGGCCGCGACCTGCTGGAGCCCGCGCGCTGACCGCCGACCGCCGGTCGGATCCGCGGACCACCCGCCGAACTCGTCCCGGCGGGTGGTCCGGCACAGGCGGTCCGGCAGCCGGCGGCGCCACCGCGACGTACGTCCTAAGTTCGACCCCCGGTCAGCCGATCGTGGTGGATGAGCCGTGCCGGCCGAGGTACGGTTGCTCCCCCGCCGCTCCGCGCCGGAAGGGCGTTCGGCGCGGTCGTCTGGTCTGGAGGTACGGATGCCGCGACCCGGACTGCCGAAGCTCATTGCCACTGATCTCGACGGCACGCTCGTCCGCAGCGACGAGACGGTGTCGGCGTTCACGCACGACGTGCTCGACCGGGTCCGCGCCGCCGGCGTGCCGGTGGTCGCGGCGACCGGTCGGGGTCCCCGGCTGGCCGACATGACCCGCAACGACATCCGGGCCGCCGACTACCTGGTGATGGCCGGCGGGGGCCGGGTGGTCGACCAGCGCGGGCCGGGCGGGCCGCGGGTGCTGCGCGACGAGCGGCTGGACGGGGCGCGGCTGGCCGTACTGCTGGCGCGCCTGGAGGCGATCGTCGGACCGCTGACCGTGATGGTGGAGGCCCTGGACTCCCCCGACGCGCCGCTGTGGGGCGACTACGACACCACGTGGTGCTACCCGGACCGCTTCGAGCCGCGAGACCGGGAGGAGTGCCTGGCCGGTAGCGTGATCAAGGCATTCGCCCGGGCGCCCGGTCGGCACGTGGACGAGTTCCTCGCCCTGGCCCGGACGGTGATCCCGGCCGAGGAGGCCACGGTCACCCAGGCCGGGCAGGGCTTCCTGGAGATCTGCCCGCCCGGGGTGGACAAGGCCAGCGGCCTGGCCCTGGTGGCCCGGGCCCTGGGCGTGGACCCGGCGGACGTGCTGGTGTTCGGCGACATGCCCAACGACCTGCCGATGTTCGCCTGGGCGGGGTGGGGCCGGGTGGCGGTCTCCAACGCCCATCCGACGGTCCGGGCGGCCGCCGACGAGATCACACTGCGCAACGACGAGGACGGTGTGGCCGTGTACCTCGCCGGGCTGCTCGCCCGGGCGGGCGGCGCCGCCGCGCCGCGGCTGCTCGCCGCCTGAGCGGCCCTCCGACCTGAGCGGGCCCTCCGGCCTTCCGGCCTGACCGGCCCACCGTCCGCCCGCCCCGCCCGGCGGCCGGGCCGCGGCGGACGGTGGGTCACAGGTACTGGCCGGTCCGGCCGTGGTCGGGCGGGCCACCGGGGCCGCCCGGGCCGCCGGGCACCATCCCCGGCCCGATCGGCAGCGCCGGTCGGCCGCCGCGCATCTGCTCCAGCTGGAGGCGGGTGGCCATCTGCTGTGCCACCAGCGCCGCCTGGATGCCGTGGAACAGGCCCTCGAGCCAGCCCACGAGCTGCGCCTGGGCCACCCGTAGCTCGGCCTCGCTGGGGGTGGCACCGTCGCCGAAGGGGAGCGACAGCCGCTCCAGCTCCTCTCGCAGCTCGGGCGCCAGGCCGTCCTCCAGCTCCTGGATCGACTGGTGGTGGATGTCGCGCAGCCGTTGCCGGCTCGCCTCGTCCAGCGGCGCGGCCCGCACCTCCTCCAGCAGCTGCTTGACCATGCTGCCGATCCGCATCACCTTGGCCGGCTGGGCGACCAGGCGGGCCGGATCCTCGGCCTCGGCGTCGGCGTCGGCCTCCACCGTGCCCATCGGCCGACCGTCCGGGCCCACGACGACGACCGTGCCGCCCCGGCCCGCCCCGGGCGGCGCGGGCGGCGCGGACGGGGTCCGCTCCTCAGGCGACTGCTGGTCGTCGGGCGACTGCGGGGGGTGCGCTGCCTCGGTCATGCGTCCATCTTCCCGTACCTGATCCGAAATCCGTAACGCAGCGGGATTCCCCGGCCCGGCCGGGCGACCGCCAGCGCCCCGGCGCGGCGCTAGGGTCGGCCGGTGGAAGCCGACCCGCGCAGCGTCCTGACCAGGCCGGCGCCGCCGCCCGACGCGACCCTGGCCTACGGCCCGCTGCCGGACCAGGTGGCCGACCTGCGCCTGCCCGCGGTGACCGGCCCGGCGCGGTCCGTCGCGCCCGCCGGCCGCGGCGGGGCGCCCCTGGTCCTGGTCGTCCACGGCGGGTTCTGGCGGTCGGAGTACGACCGGAGCCACGTCGGGCCCATGGCGGCGGACCTGGCGGCGCGGGGGTGGCCGGTGGCGGTGGTCGAGTACCGGCGCACCGGGACACCGGGCGGTGGATGGCCGGGCACCTTCCAGGACGTGGCGGAGGCGCTCGCCCGGGTGCCGGACCTGGTGGCCGGGGAGTGCGCCGCGCGCGGGGTGCCCGGACCCGCACCCGGCGGGCCGGTGGTGGTCGGGCACTCCGCGGGCGGGCACCTGGCGCTGTGGCTGGCCGCGACGGCTCCCCGGCGCCTGCGGGGGGTGCTGGCGCTGGCGCCGGTGGCCGACCTGGCGGCCGCCCACGAGCTCGACCTCGACGGCGGCGCGGTGGCCGCGCTGCTGGGTGGTGGACCGGCCGACGTGCCGGACCGGTACGCCGCCGCCGACCCCGCCGCCCGGGTCCGGGC
>DATMJT010000213.1:0-17652 GCA_035553735.1 Pilimelia sp. | reverse complement strand
CCCACACGTACGCGTTGGCGCCCAGGAACGCCCCCGCGTCGAACGCCCGCTTCTCCCACCACCAGACCAGCCGGCTGCACAGCACGGCGTACCCGAGCGCGGCCGCGGCGAGCAGCCCGGCACGGGGGGCGCCGGGGCGGGCCCGCAGCCCCGCGTCGGCGAGCAGCACCAATGCCGGCAGCAGCCACACCAGATGGTGCACCCAGGTCACCGGGCTGACCAGGCAGCCGACCACCCCGGTCAGCGCGAAGCCCGCCAGCTCGTCGCCCCGGGCCACCGCAGCCCGGGCCCGCCACGCCCACACCGCCAGCACCACCGCCACCAGCACCAGCCACAGCAGCCGGTCGGGCCGGGCCGGCTCGATGCGGGCCAGCACGCCCAGCAGCGACTGGTTGGACACGTAGTCCAGCGCGCCCACCCGCGAGGTGTTCCACACCGCGCTGGTCCAGAACTCCCGGGACGCGTCGGGCGCCACCGCACCGGCCAGCAGCGTCGCCCCCGCCGCGGCCCCGACGGCCGTCAGCGCGGCCCGCCACCGGCCGGTCACCAGCAGGTACAGCAGGAAGATGCCCGGGGTGAGCTTGACCGCCGTGGCCAGGCCGATGCCCACCCCGGCCCAGCGGCTGCCGCGGGCCAGCAGCAGGCACACGTCGGCGGCCACCAGCGCCAGCATGAACGCGTTGACCTGGCCGAACAGCAGCGTCTCGCGGACCGGCTCGAAGGCCGCGGCCAGGGCCGCCGCCACCCCCACGGCGACCCACGGCCGCCGGCCGCGCCGCCGGGCGAGCGGCGCGACCAGCCACCACAGCACGGCCAGCAGGCAGGCCACCGTCGCGGCGGCGTGCACCGCGATGGCCGCGTGCCAGGGCAGGTACGCCAGCGGCACCATGAGCAGGCCGGCGAACGGCGGGTAGGTGAACCCGTACGGGCTGCTGCCCAGCAGGAAGTCGTACAGCTCGCCCCCGTCGAGCACCCAGTAGCGCATGGCGCCCCGGTAGACCCGCAGGTCGAAGAAGCCGTGCCGGACGGAGAACGCGGCGGCGAAGGCCAGCGCCGCGGCGAACAGGGCGGCCACCAGCGCGACCGGTCCGGCGGTCTGCCGGCCGGGCCGCGGCCGGACCGGTTCCGCCATCGCTCCCCCTCGTCCGTAGGCTGCCCTCATGGCGCTCGGCTTCGTACGTCCGGCCCGCCCCGCCGATGCCGGCGAGATCGCCCGGATCCAGCTCGCCACGTGGCGGGTCGCCTACCGGCGCATCCTGCCCCGCGCCGCGCTGGACTCCCTTGACGAGGCGTGGGTGACCCGGCGCTGGGCCGAGGCCGTGGAAGCCCCGCCGAGCCCCCGGCACCGGGTGCTGGTGGCCGTGGAGCAGGCCGAGCGATCGTATCTCGTGGGGTTCGCCGCGGCGGGCCCGGCGGACGCGCAGGCGCTGGCCCCCGAGGAGGAGCCCGGCGCCCTGCCCGGGGACACCGCCGCGGTGACGGACCTGCTGGTCGAGCCCCGCTGGGGCCGGCGCGGGCACGGCAGCCGGCTGCTGGCGGCGCTGGTGGAGCTCTGGCGCGAGGACGGCTTCGCCACGGCGGTGGCCTGGGCGTACCAGGCGGACGCGGCGACGCAGAAGTTCCTCGGCTCCGCCGGGTGGGAGCCCGACGGCGCGACCCGCGCCCTGGACGTCGACGACCTGCTGGTCCCCCAGCTCCGCCTGCACGTGGCCCTGCCCGGCTGACCCTGCCCGGCTGACCCGGCCCGGCTGAGGTGGCCCGGCTGAGGTGGCCCGGCTGAGCCCTGCCCGGCTGAGTCGGCCAGGTCCCCGACGCGCGGAACGTCGTACCCGGAACCTACGGTGCGCACATGGATTGGAAGATTGAGCTCGTTCCCGTCCCGGTGACCGACGTCGACCGGGCCAAGGCGTTCTACGAGAGCGTGGGCTTCCACGCCGACCACGACCACCGGGTGCGCGAGGGGCTGCGGTTCGTCCAGCTCACACCCCCCGGCTCGGCCTGCTCCATCGTGATCGGCGAGGGCATCACCGACAAGATGCCCGGCACCCAGGAGATCCAGGTGGTGGTGGCCGACGCCACGGCGGCACGCGCCCAACTGCTCGACGCCGGAGTCGAGGCGAGCGAGATCGACCCGCAGCCGTGGGGCACCTTCGTGTATTTCCGCGACCCCGACGGCAACCGGTGGTCGCTGCAGGCGATCGAGTCACGCCCCAACGGCTGACCCTCCGGCGTAGCCGGATTGCCGCCGCTGCCCCGCATCCGGGCGAGTGGAGTCATCAGGGGCCGGTCGACCGGGAGCAGCCTCGTAGGACCGTCCCAGTGGTGTCCCGCGCGAGTATGGGCGAGCAGCCGCTCCCGGGCGGCCTCACGTTCGTTTTCCTCGGCACGCGCGGCGGCGGCTGCCGCCATGGCTCGTCGTCTGGCACGGCGCCACCAACCCATCGCGTTTCCCCTTCCGGTCGTGAGCAGGGGCACGGTGTAGGCGAACCCGTACCGGGCTGCCGACCTGGGCCAGGTCACCTGCAACCGCGCCCCATGACACTCACCGTAGGGCGCCGGTCACGGTACGAGGAGCTCCTGGAGGCGTTGGGTCATCCGCACCCACCGTGCTGCCGGCACCGTACGACGTTCGGTCGGGGATCGCCGCGGCCGCCGAGCGGGTGGCCGACCTCGTCGGCCAGCGGTTGCGGGAGTCGGCCCACGTGCCGTACTCCCGGCTCTCCTCAACGAGCGTCTTGCCCACGTCGAAGAATACCGCCCGCAAGCGCGCCATCCCCGGTCCTCCGTCCGCTCACCCGATGCACCGATCAGCTTGACCACCAGGAAGGTCCATCTACCGCCGCGGATGAAGGCTTCGGGCCGAAGGTGGAGCCGTCGCCGGCCGGGCCGAGGCAGCGTGGTGCCCGACGGCGGCGCCGGCCGGTCACAGATCGACCAACTCGACCGTCACTGCCGTTCGATCGCCCGCCGCCAGCTGCTCGGCCGTGCGGACGGCGCGCTTGACCGGCAGGACGTAGGTGCCGCGGGCCCGGTCCGGGAAGATCGACGTCCGCCAGGTGCTCGCCCCGACTGTGACCCGCACCCGCAGGGAGCCGAATCCGCGGCGCCGGCCCCCGGCCAGGTCGCGGATCTCCTCCGCCGCCGCGGCGGGCAGGCTGACGAAGACCCACGTGTCGCCCCGACGGGCGTCCCACACCCACAGCTCCGCATCGAAGGTGACGACCACGGCGCCGGCATGGCACGCGGGCCCGACGACTCCGGCCGACCACGCGCCGCAGGCGAAGGCGCAGCGGCGGCCCGCTGCTCGGCCTCGGCGCGCAGCTGGGCGCCGGCGCAGGCGCCCGAAGGCTCTCAGAGGTCGAGCAGCGGGGCCAGGCCGATGGTCAGGCCGGGGCGGTGCACGATCTGGCGCACGGCGAGCAGCACGCCGGGCATGAACGAGGCCCGGTCGTAGGAGTCATGGCGCAGGGTCAGCGTCTCGCCGGCCGTGCCGAACAGCACCTCCTGGTGGGCGACCAGCCCGGCGGCACGCACCGAGTGCACCCGCACGCCGTCCACCGTGGCGCCCCGGGCGCCGGCCAGCTCCTCCTTGGTGGCGTCCGGCGGCGCGGCGAGACCCGCCTCGGCCCGCGCCTCGGCGATGACCTGCGCGGTCCGCAGGGCGGTGCCGCTGGGTGCGTCCACCTTCTGCGGGTGGTGCTGCTCGATGATCTCCACCGACTCGAAGAACCGGGCCGCCCGCGCGGCGAACTCCATCATGAGCACGGCGCCGACGGCGAAGTTCGGCGCCACCACCACCCCGACGCCGGGCTTGTGCGCCAGCCAGCCGCGCACCCGGTCGAGCCGCGCGGGGGTGAAGCCGCTGGTGCCGACGACCACGTTGATGCCCTGGTCGATGCACCAGTGCAGGTTGTCCATCACCGCATCCGGCGTGGTGAAGTCGACGACCACCTCGGCGGCGGCGTCGGAGGCGTTGAACAGCCAGTCACCCTGGTCGATCATGGCAACCAGCTCGAGGTCGGGGGCGGCGTTGACCGCCTTGCACACCTCGACGCCCATCCGGCCGCGCGCGCCCAGCACGCCGACGCGGATCGGCTCCTCCGACAGGTCACGCACGGGCTGGTCGGTCACAGCGCATCACTTCCGGTCTCGGGGGGCCAGGGGTCGACGGTTCGGTCGCCCGGGTTCGGGTGGTCGAGTCTGGTGCACAGTGTGGGGCACGGGCCGGGCGGCCGGTACGCCAGGTGCGCCGCCCGCGGGTGGCGGCTACACGCCCAGGTCGCCGTCGTCGAGCGGGCCGATCACGGCCAGCGACGCCGGCTGGGCCAGCAGCTCCGCGGCGAGCTCTCCGACCTGCGCCTCGGTGACCGCCCGGACCCGGTCGAGCAGGTCGTCCACGGACAGCAGGTCGCCGTAGAGCAGCTCGCCCTTGGCCAGGCGGCTCATCCGGGAGCCGGTGTCCTCCAGCCCGAGCACGAGTGCCCCGCGCATCATGCCCTTGCCCCGCGCCAGCTCCTCCGGGGTGATCCCCGCGGCGGCGACCCGCGCCAGCTCGTCGCGCACCCGGCCCAGCACCTCGTCGGCCTTTCCGGGGGCGCAGCCGGCGTAGACGGCGAACAGGCCGGTGTCGGCGTACTGGCAGCTGTAGGAGTAGACCGAGTACGCCAGGCCGTGCCGCTCCCGGATCTCCTGGAACAGCCGGCTGGACATGCCTCCGCCGAGCACGTTGTTGAGCACCCCGAGGGCGAACCGGCGCTCGTCGCGCCGGCCGATCCCGGCCCCGCCCAGCACCACGTGCGCCTGCTCGGTGTCCTTGTGCACCAGCACCCGCTGCCCGGTGCGCACCGGCACCGCCGGGGCGGCGGCCCGCGGCCCGGCCGGCGCCCCGCCGGGCTCGCCCAGCCGGGTGCCGGCGAACGCCTTCTCCACCAGTCGGACCACGGTGTCGTGGTCCAGGCTGCCCGCGGCCGCGACCACGATCGCCGACGGGGTGTACCGCTGCCGGTAGAACTCCTCGATGCGCTCCCGCGGCATCGGGGAGATGGTCTCCTCGGTGCCCGAGATCAGCCGGCCGAGCGGGTGGTCGCCGTACGCGGCCCGGGCGAACAGGTCGTGCACCTCGTCACCGGGCTCGTCGTCGTGCATGGCGATCTCTTCCAGGATCACCCCGCGCTCGGTCTCCACGTCGGCCTGCGCCAGCACCGAGTCGGCGACCAGGTCGCACATGACGTCGACGGCCAGCGGCAGGTCCTCGTCCAGCACCCGGGCGTAGTAGCAGGTGTACTCCTTGGTGGTGAACGCGTTGGTCTCCCCGCCGACCGCCTCGATCTGCGCGGAGATGTCCAGCGCGCTGCGCCGCCGGGTGCCCTTGAAGAGCAGGTGCTCCAGGAAGTGGGAGACCCCGGACAGCTCCGCGGTCTCGTCCCGGGACCCGACGGCCACCCAGATGCCGAAGGACACGCTGCGCATGGTCGGGATGGACTCGGTGAGCACCCGCACGCCCGTGGGCAGCACGGTACGCCGTACCGTGCCGCCCAGCGGGTCGGCACCGCCCTGGTGGAGGGTCATCGCGGGGTGCGGATCACTGGTGCCGGTTGCGCCGACGGCGCTGCTCGCCGCCCGAGCCGCCCTCGCCCCCGTCGGCGCCGCGGCCGCGCTCGCCGCCGCCCGGGCCGCGCTCGCCGCGCTCGCGGTCACCGCGGTCGCGCGGCCCGCGGTCGCCCCGGTCCCGGCTGGCCGGACGCTCGCCGGCCTCGGCGGGCGGCCTGCCGCCCTCGCCCGCGTCGCCCTCGCCGGCCGGCGCCTCGGCGCCCACCTTGTCCAGGTAGATCTTGCCGCGGGCGTCGATGTCGGCGATCTGCACCTCGACCTTGTCGCCCACGTTGAGGAAGTCCTCGACCCGCTCCACCCGCTTGCCGTTGCCCACCTTGGAGACGTGCAGCAGGCCGTCGCGGCCGGGCAGCAGCGAGACGAAGGCGCCGAACGCGGCGGTCTTCACCACCGTCCCGAGGAACTTGTCCCCGATCTTCGGCAGCGTGGGGTTGGCGATCGCGTTGATCCGCTCGACGGCGGCCTCGGCGGCCGGGCCGTTGGTGGCGCCGACGTAGATGGTGCCGTCGTCCTCGATGGAGATCTCGGCGCCGGTCTCGTCCTGGATCGCGTTGATCATCTGACCCTTCGGGCCGATCACCGCACCGATCTTGTCGACCGGGATCCTCACGGTGGTGACCCGCGGCGCGTGGTCGGACATCGGGCCCGGCGCGTCGATCGCATCGCGCATCACGTCCAGGATGGCCTGCCGCGCCTCGTACGCCTGCTGCAGCGCCGCGGCCAGCACGTCCGACGGGATGCCGTCCAGCTTGGTGTCCAGCTGCAGCGCGGTCACAAAGTCCCGGGTGCCCGCCACCTTGAAGTCCATGTCGCCGAACGCGTCCTCCGCACCGAGGATGTCGGTCAGCGTCACGTACTGGGTCTTGCCGTCCACCTCGTCGGAGATCAGGCCCATCGCGATGCCGGCGACCGGCGCCTTCAGCGGCACGCCGGCCGACAGCAGCGACAGCGTGGACGCGCACACCGAGCCCATCGAGGTGGAGCCGTTGGAGCCGATCGCCTCGGACACCTGGCGGATCGCGTACGGGAACTCCTCGCGGGCCGGCAGCACCGGGACCAGCGCCCGCTCGGCGAGCGCGCCGTGGCCGATCTCGCGGCGCTTGGGCGCGCCCACCCGGCCGGTCTCCCCGACCGAGTACGGCGGGAAGTTGTAGTTGTGCATGTAGCGCTTGTGCTTCTCCGGCGAGAGCGTGTCCAGCTGCTGCTCCATGCGCAGCATGTTCAGCGTGGTGACGCCCAGGATCTGGGTCTCCCCCCGCTCGAACAGCGCCGAGCCGTGCACCCGGGGCAGCACCTGCACCTCGGCGGACAGCGGGCGGATGTCCCGCGGCCCCCGGCCGTCGATGCGCACCTGGTCGCGCAGCACCCGGGAACGCACCTCGGACTTGGTCAGCGAGCGCAGCGCGGCGCCCAGCTCCTTCTCCCGGCCCTCGAACTGCGCGCCGAGCCGCTCCAGCAGGGTCTCCTTGACCCGGTCCAGGGCGGCCTCCCGCTCGGCCTTGCCGGCGATGCGCAGGGCCTGCGCCACCTCCTCGCGCACGGCGCCGGCGACCGCCTCGTAGGCGTCGTCGGCGTAGTCGAGGAAGACCGGGAACTCCTGCACCGGCTTGGCCGCCACGGCGGCCAGCTCGTCCTGGGCCCGGCACAGCTCCCGGATCGCGGGCTTGGCGGCCTCCAGGCCGCTGGCGACGACCTCCTCGGTGGGCGCGGGCGCGCCGCCGGCCACCAGGGCCACGGTGTGCTCGGTGGCCTCGGCCTCCACCATCATGATCGCCACGTCGCCGTCGGGCAGCGCCCGTCCGGCGACCACCATGTCGAAGGTGGCCCGGGCCAGCTCCTCGTGGGTGGGGAAGGCCACCCACTGGCCGTCCACATGGGCCATCCGGGTGGCGCCGACCGGGCCGGAGAACGGCAGCCCGGACAGCTTGGTCGACAGCGACGCGGCGTTGATGGCCACCACGTCGTACGGGTGCGCCGGGTCCAGCGACAGCACGGTCTCCACCACCTGGACCTCGTTGCGCAGGCCCTTGACGAAGCTGGGGCGCAGCGGCCGGTCGATCAGGCGGCAGGTCAGTACGGCGTCCTCGCTCGGCCGGCCCTCGCGGCGGAAGAACGAGCCGGGGATGCGCCCGGCGGCGTACATCCGCTCCTCGACGTCGACGGTCAGCGGGAAGAAGTCGAACTGCTCCTTGGGCTGCTTGCCCACGGTGGTGGCGGACAGCACGACGGTGTCGCCGAGCTGGGCCAGGACGGAGCCGGCGGCCTGCCGGGCGAGCCGGCCGGTGGCGAAGGTGACCTCGCGGGTGCCGAAGGCCCCGTTGTCGATGACGGCGGTGCTGTGCTGGGAGCCGAGAGTGGTGTGCTCGGTCATCGGGAAAGTGCGCTCCTTCAGGAGTCGGCGGGGCCGCGCTCCGTCCGGACGAGAGCTGCTCGGGCGGCCGGTCTTCGATCGAAGCCCCCGGAACCGGCGGTACGCCGTGGTCCGGGCGCCACTACCGAGGACCGGTGCGCCGACCGGCTCCCGGGCCGGTGGTCGTCGGTGCCCCTTGGGCGGGTAGGAGTCGGGGGAGCGGCCAGGTGGCACGCTCCCCCGTGGGCTCAGCGGCGCAGGCCGAGTCGCTCGATCAGCGACCGGTAGCGGCCGATCTCCTTCTTCTGCAGGTAGTTGAGCAGCCGGCGCCGGCGGCCGACGAGCAGCAGCAGGCCGCGGCGGCTGTGGTGGTCGTGCTTGTGCACCTTGAGGTGCTCGGTGAGGTCCGCGATGCGCTTGGTGAGCACGGCGACCTGCACCTCCGGCGAACCGGTGTCGCCGTCGACGGTCGCGTACTCCTCGCGGATCTTGCGCTTGCTCTCCTGGTCGAGCGCCATGTTCTCCCTGTCCTGTGGGGGTCGGGCCATCCGGTGGACGGCCCGGCCTCGGGGTTGCCCGCCTCGCACCCGCGGCGTCGAGCAGGCACGCGAGGCCGATCGCCGGTGACCCGACGTCTCCGCCAGATTAGCAGCCCGCGACCGCGCCGACCGGGCGACCTCACCGGGCCGCGGGCGGTCCCGGCGGACCACCGCGCCGTCGGACGCCGGACCATCGCACCGTCAGGCGCCGGACCACCCCGCCCTCGGACGCCGGACCACGGCGCCGTCAGGCGCCCAGCCCGAGCACGTCGCGGGTGCGGGCCACGTCGGCCCCGACCTGCGCGACCAGTGGCTCCAGCGCGTCGTAGCGGCGCATCTCGCGCAGCCGGGCGACGAAGTCGAGCGCGACCCGCTCGCCGTACAGGTCGCCCTCGAAGTCCAGCACGTACGCCTCCACCCGGCGCTCCCGGCCCGAGAACGTGGGGTTGGTGCCGATCGACACGGCCGCCGGCAGCCGCGCCTCGGCGCCCGCCTCGCCCGCGCCGGCCGCCGGCGAGCCGCCGGGACGGACCAGCCAGGCCGCGTACACCCCGTCCGCCGGGACCGCGGCGTACCGGCCGGTGAGCAGGTTCGCCGTCGGGAAGCCCAGGGCCCGGCCCCGCCGGTCGCCGCGGACCACCACGCCCTCCAGCCGGTGCGGGCGACCCAGCGCCGCGGCGGCCGCGGCCACGTCCCCGGCGTCCACGCAGGCGCGGATGTAGGTGGAGGAGAAGACGGTGTCGTCGGCGGACACCAGGGCCGGGCTCTCCACCGCGAACCCGAACCTGCGGCCCAGCCGCTCCAGCAGCGCGACGTCGCCGGCCGCCCGGTGGCCGAACCGGAAGTTGCCGCCGACCACGACCAGCGCGGCGTGCAGGTGCTCCACCAGCACGTCGTGCACGAACTCCTCGGCCGGCAACCGGGAGAACTCCGGGGTGAAGGGCACCACGCACAGCGCGTCCACGCCGAGGCCGGCGACCAGCTCCGCCTTGCGGGCCGGCTCGGTGAGCACCGCCGGGTGCGAGCCGGGTCGCACGACCTCCGCGGGGTGGGGGTCGAAGGTCAGCACGACCGACCGCAGGCCCAGCTCGGCGGCGCGGCGCACGGCGTGGCCGATGGTGGCCTGGTGCCCCCGGTGCAGGCCGTCGAAGACGCCGATGGTCACGACCGTGCGTCCCCAGCCGCCCGGAACGTCCGCGTACCCCCGCCACCGCTGCATCCGCGCCTCCTCGCGCCACCGGGCCGCCGACGGCTCGCCGGCGTCGGCCCGAAGCCTAGGCGCGCGCACGCCCCGGTGCGCCGCCGACCCGACGGGTGCGCAGCCGCGCCACACCGCGGACGGCGGCGGACGGCGGGCGCGCAGCGGCCGCAAAGCACCGTTTCGGGCAAAATGCAACGAGCCCACACTACAGTCGGCTCGCGATGAGCCCGGACGCCAACACCCTGCTCACCTCCATCGCGGAACTGCTGTTCACGGTGGTGTTCCTGCGTGCCCTGCTGGCGTACCTCGACACCCGCGACCCGCTCCAGCGGGACGTGGCGCTGATGTTCACCGGCACCGCGCCCCTGTTCGTGCTCGACCTCGCCGCGACGGTGGGCATCCCGGTGCCGGCGTGGCTGAGCGTCGCGGCCACCGCGCTGCTGTTGCTGCTGCCGTACCTCACCCTGCGGCTGGCCGCCCGGATGCGCCCGCAGCCGCGCTGGGTCACCGCGGGTGCATTCGCCGTGTCGGCCGCCACCGTGGCGCTGCTGCTGTCGGCGGGGCCGGAGCTGAGCGCGCCGCGGCTGCTGGTCGTCGTCGTCGGCTTCATCGCCGTGGAGCTGCTGGCCGGGGCCATCCTGCTGCGCGCCGCGTGGCGGCGGCGCGGGCCGGCCCGGGTCCGTCTGCTCTGCGCCGCGGGCGCCACGATGCTGTTCGCGGTGGCCATCCTGCTGCTCGGCGCGGCTTCCGCCGGTCCCGGGTGGAGCCTGGCCAGCCGGATCGTCGGGCTGCTGTCCGGGCTGGGCTACCTGGTCGCCTTCCTGCCCCCGCGCTGGCTGCGCCGGGTCTGGACGGCACGGGTGCTGCCGCTGTTCACCGAGCGGATCCTGCGCGCCCCCGCCGACGAGAGCGCCCGGGACACGTGGCAGCGGTACGCGGACATCGTTCGCGAGGTGACCGACGCCGAGGCGGTAAGCGTGGTCGTGGTGGATCCGCAGGGCCGGCTGGCCGGCACCGCGTGCGCGGTGGCGACCGATCCGCCCGCCGCACCGGCCAGCCCGGACGGCGCCCCGGCCACCGACCTCGACGCGCTGCTCGCGGCGCGCCAGCCGGTGGACCTGGCCGCCCCGGGGCCGGCACTGGCGGACAACGCGCTGGTCCGGCACTGCCTCCGGCACACCGGGGCGCGTTACCTCACCGCCCTGCCGCTGGTCGCCCCGCCGCACGACCGCGGCGCCCTCGTGCTGTGCAGCTCCCACCGCAGCCTGTTCGGCGAGGACGACCAGCGCCTGCTCGCCGACCTGGGGGGCCAGGCCGGCATCCTGGCCGAGCGCGGCGCGCTGCTGGCCACCCAGCGGCGCCTGACGCGCGAGCTCAACGACTCCGTCGCCGCCCTCACCCGGGCCAGCCAGGCCAAGAGCGACTTCCTGGCCAACATGAGCCACGAGCTGCGGACGCCACTGAACGCGATCATCGGGTTCAGCGACCTGATGCGCGGCGAGTCGGGCGACGGCGGCACCCGCACGGTACCCGCGGACTGGGTGGAGCACATCCACTCCAGCGGCCGGCACCTGCTCGGGCTGATCAACGACATCCTCGACCTGGCCAAGGTCGAGGCGGGCCGGCTCGAACTGCGGCCGGTCCCGCTCCGGCTGGACCATGCGGCCGAGGACGTGGTCACCACGCTGCGGCCGCTGATCGACCGCAAGCACCTGGACGTCAGCGTCGACCTGCCCCCGATGCACGCCCAGGCCGACCCGCTGCGGTTCCGCCAGATCCTCGACAACCTGCTGTCCAACGCGATCAAGTTCACCCCGGCGCACGGCCGGATCGAGCTGCGCGGCCGCGCCGACGGCACGGACGTCCTGGTCACGGTCGCGGACACCGGCATCGGCATCGACCCCGCCGACCACGCCCGGGTCTTCGAGGAGTTCCAGCAGCTGGGCGACCCCGCGCAGCGGCAGGCCGGCACCGGTCTGGGGCTGGCGTTGACCCGTCGCCTCGTGCACGCCCACGGCGGCGACATCGAGCTGGACTCCGCGGTCGGGGCCGGCAGCCGCTTCACCGTGCGCCTGCCGGCCGCCGTCGAACCCGCCGCCACCGGCCCGGCCCCGGCTCCCCCGCCGGGCGTGGCACGCGGCGGCCGGGTGCTGCTGATCGAGGACGACGTGCGCTCCGCGGAGCTCGTCCGCACCTACCTGTCCGCGGCCGGCTATCAGGTGGAGACCGCGGGGACGGGCGAGGGCGGCCTGGCCGCGGCGCGGCAGCGTCGCCCCGACGCCATCCTGCTGGACGTGGTGCTGCCCGGCATCCAGGGCTGGGACGTGCTGCGCGCCCTGCAGGACGATCCCGACCTGGCCCGCATCCCCTCGTTCTTCGTCTCGGTGGTGGACGAACGGCGGGCCGGCATCGCCCTGGGCGCCACCGACTACTTCATCAAGCCGGTCGACCAGGGCGCCCTGCTCGCCGCGCTGGCCCGCCACATCGTGCCGCCCGGGACACCGCCGGGGGCCTCGGTCCTGGTCATCGACCCCGACGAGGACATCCGCACGCTGGTCGAGGAGAACCTGCGCGCCTCCGGTGCCACCGTGGTGACCTGCCCGGACGGACGCACCGGCATGGAGTTGAGCCGCAGCCGCCGCTTCGACCTCATCATCTGCGACCTGCGGCTGCCGGACGTGGACGGCCTGACCATGATCCCCGGCGACGGCACCACGACGCGGGCGCCGGTCCTGGCCCTGGCCGCCGCCGGACCCGACGCCGGCGGGCACCCGACGGTGCGCGGCACCGTGCTGGGCACCGCCGTCGAGGGATCGCCGGCATGGCGCGGGCTGGTGAGCCTGCGGCAGGCCGTCGACGGGCTCACCGACCGGGACCCCGGCGCGCGGCGGGAGACCTGGACCGGGGCCGGCGCGGCGCGCCCCAACGGCGCACCGCTCGGGACACCCGCCGGCGGCGCGGGGCCGGCCACCACCGGTGAGGGGACGACTCCGTGAGCGATGAGGGGGTGGCTTCGCCGTGACCGAGGCGCGCGTGCTGCTGGTGGAGGACGAGGTGCTCAACCGGGAGCTGGTCCGGGCGATCCTCGCGCGCACGACCGACCCGGTCGTGCGCGCGCTGGCGCTCGTCGAGGCGCCCACCCTGGCCGACGCCCGGGCCGCGCTGGCCGAGCAGGACGTGGACGTGGTCCTGCTCGACCTGAACCTGCCCGACGGTCACGGGCTGGCACTCGCCGCCGAGCTGGCCGAGGTGGCGCACCGGCCGCGGGTGATCGCGCTGACCGCGAGCGTGCTGCCGCAGGAGCGGGCCGCGGCCGTGCAGGCCGGCTGCGACGGCTTCCTGGACAAGCCGTACGTGGCCGCCGACCTGGTCCGGATCCTCGGCCAGCACCTGGCCGCGCGGGGCGGCGGCTGAGGCCGGCAGAGCGGGCACAGGCCGGCGGAGGCCGGCAGGGCGGGCACAGCCGGCACGGCCAACGGGCCCCGGACCGACGCTGCGGCCGGTGGCGCGCCGGCTACGCCGGGGCGAACACCACCTCCGGCCGGGCCCGGCCGGACCGCTCGACCACGACCGCCACCAGCGCACCGTCCGGGCCGAAGACCGCGTACGGCTCGGCCAGGCCGATCGGCGCCAGCGGGCCGCCGTGCGACAGCGTCCGGGCCTCCTCCGGGCCGGCGTCGCGCTGCGGCAGGCAGCGCCGGGCCGCCGCGGCCAGCGACAGCGTGACCACCTCGGGCGCCCGGGCCTCCAGCTCGTCGAGGGTGGCCGCCTCGGCGAGACCGAAGTCGCCGACGGCGGTGCGGCGCAGCGCCGTGAGGTGGCCGCCCACGCCGAGGGCGGCGCCCAGGTCCCGGGCGATCGCCCGGACATAGGTCCCGGACGAGCAGCGCACCTGCACGTCGACGTCGACCACGCCGGGCACCGACCGGTTCACCGCCCGGACCGCAAGCTCGTGCACGGTGACCTCGCGGGCGGCCAGCTCCGGCCGCTCCCCCTCGCGGACCCGCTGGTACGCCCGCCTACCCTCGATCTTGATCGCGCTGACCGCACTGGGCACCTGGGCGATCCGGCCGGTGAGCGCCGACAGGCCGGCGGTGATCGCCGCGTCGTCGACGGCACCGGCGTCCGCGGTGGACAGCAGCGCCCCCTCCGCGTCGTCGGTGACGGTGGCCTGGCCGAGCCGGATGGTCGCCGTGTACGCCTTCTCGGCGCCGATCACGTAGGTCAGCAGCCGGGTGGCGCGGTTGACGGCCACCACCAGCACCCCGGTGGCCATCGGGTCGAGCGTGCCGCCGTGGCCCACCCGCCGGGTGCCGGCCAGCCGGCGCACCCGCGCCACCACGTCGTGCGAGGTCATGCCGCCCGGCTTGTCGACGACCACCAACCCGTCCCGGTTCACCGGGCCAGCCTGCCACGGCGGGCGGCGGCGGCGGCGGGCGGCCCCGCCGCCGCCCGGTGGCCGCGCGGGGCACCGGCGGGCGTTGGTGGCGGTTACTGGCGGGTGTCCATCGAGGTCTGCACGGCCCGGCGGGCCTCCTCGCGGGCGTCGTCGCTGGACTCGGTCTTGGTACGGCGCGTGGACATGGGATTCCCCTCCCAGGGTGCCGGCGGCAGGCGCCGGCGCGACGGATGGCGCGATACGGGTGGGTCCGCTGCCGATGTCGTCGGCGCGGGCCGGCAGCGTGCCGGTCCAGGAGAGCCGGTCGGGCGGGAAGCGTTGGTTCCTGCCGCGTGCGCTGCGGGTGAGAAGGATGCACACAAGGCCAGCACCAGCCTCCGCGGCGGGTGCTGGCCTGCTAAGAGCTGACCCCGCCGCGGCGACCAAGAATGACGAATACGGTGCGCATCACCCTCAACGGTAGACCCGCGTTCCAGATACTGCGCACCATTCCCAGCATCTAGGAACGATCAAGCTGGTCCCGGACCGCCGCGATGACGTCCACGTGGCCGCCGCGGCCGGTGAAGCCGGCCGCCAGCCGGTGCCCGCCGCCGCCCAGCGCCACCGCCACGGCGGCCACGTCCACGGCGCCCTTGCTGCGCAGCGAGACGGCCCACTCGTCGCCGCCGACCTGCTTGATCAGGCAGCTCACGTCGGCCTCGGCGGTGCACCGGACCGCGTCGATCAGCGGCTCCAGGACGTACGGGTCCTGCCCGTGCCGGACCAGGTCCTCCAGCGTGGCGTAACTCCAGACCAGGCCCGCGCCGCCGGCTGCCGCCGGCTCCAGCCGGGCGCGGCGCAGCACGTCGCCGGCCAGCAGCACGGCGCCGAACGGTCGGCTGTCGAAGATCCGCCGGGAGATCTCGGCCGGGCGCAGCCCCGTGGCGATGAGCCGGGCGGCCAGCTCGTGTACCGCCGGGGTGGTCAGGTCGAACTTGAACGACCCGGTGTCGGTGGCCAGGGCCACGTACAGGCACTCGGCGATCGCCGCGTCCAGGGGGACGCCCAGCCGGACCAACAGCTGCTCGGCCAGCACGGAGGTCGCCGCGGCCGCGGGGTCGACGAGGTTGAACTGGGCGAACCCGGTGTTCGAGGCGTGGTGGTCGAGCACCAGCGACACCCGGGCGCGGCCCAGCCGACCGGCGAGTCCGCCCAACCGCGCCTCGCTGGCGGCGTCGAAGCAGATCACCAGATCCGGGTCGGCGGCCGCCTCGGCCTCGGGCACCAGCAGCTCCAACCCGGGCAGGGCGCGCAGCGGGGCGGGCACCACGGGCGGGCCGGGAAAGGTCGCCTGCAGCCTCTGCACCCCCAGCCGGCGCAGGCCCAGCCCGACGCCGAGCATGCTGCCCAGCGCGTCGCCGTCGGGGTTGACGTGGCAGACCAGCAGGACCCGCCCGGCCGGCAGCACCGTGGCCAGGGCGGCGAGCACCTCGGCCCACTGGTCCTCCGCCGGCGGTCCGTCGCCGGCGGTCGCCCGGGGCGGCGGCACGGCCCCGGCGAGCACGGCGCGGCCGGCACCGCCCGACCCGCCGGAGCCCTCGCTCACCGCCGGTCCTCGGGCACCCGCGCCGGCTGCCCGGCGACCGACCCGTCGGCGGCGTCGGCCGCCCGCGCCGGGTCGGCCTCGTCGTCCTCGTCCTCGTCGAGGCGGTACGGGTGGGCGTCACCGGCGTACTGCGCCGTCGAGGCGAGCCGCTGCACCTCGGCGTCGGCGGAGCGCGCCGCCGCGAGCAGCTCGTCGATGCGCTTGGCGTGGTCCTGCACGTTGTCCAGCACGAACGTCAGCGTCGGCGAGTGGCGCAGCCCCAGCGCCCGGCCCACGGTGCTGCGCAGCAGGCCCTTGGCGCTCTCCAGCGCCGCCGCGGTGCCCGCCTCGGCGGCCGCGTCACCCAGCACGGTGTAGAAGACCGTGGCGTCGCGCAGGTCGGCGGTGATCCGGGCATCGGTAATTGTGATCATGCCCAGACGCGGGTCCTTGATCTGCGTCCGCACCACGGACGCCACCAGTTCGCGCACGCGTTCCGCGTGCCGACGCACCCTGGCCGGGTCAGTCATCTCAGCCACCTCCGCGCGGAGTTTCTGCGGGCGCACGCGGGCCGCCGCGGCGGCGGCCGGCGGCGCGCTCGGCCAACGCCTTGACACTACCCGCGCCCCGCACGGGCGCGGGCCGGGGCGCCGGCCGCCGCATCAGTCCTCGTCGGTGTGCAGGCGCCGCCGCACCGAGAGCAGCTCGACCTCGGGTCGGCCGGCGACCAGGCGTTCGCAGGAGTCCAGCACGTCGCGGACCTGGGCCGCGTCGGCGGCCACCACGGCCACCCCGATCTCCGCCCGGCCGTGCCGGTCCAGCGCGCCCACCTCGGCGACGCTGACCTCGAACCGGCGCAACGCGGCCACCAACGGGCGGACGTAGGAACGCTTCTGCTTCAGCGACCGCGAGTCCCCGGGCAGCAGCAGGTCGAACAGGGCGGTGCCGGTGTACATGACCGGTCAGGGTAGCGGGTGCGGTGCGGCCGGCGGAGGTATTACCTCCGCCGGCCACACCGGCGCCGTGGCCGCCGCGTCGGTCCGAGCGGACCGCCGGGTCAGGCGCGCGGCTTCTCCCGCATCTCGAAGGTCTCGATCGTGTCGCCGACCTGGATGTTGTTGTAGTTGCCAAGGGTGAGACCGCACTCGAAGCCCTCCCGGACCTCGGTGGCGTCGTCCTTGAACCGCTTGAGCGAGCTGATCGTGAGGTTGTCGGCCACGACCACCCCGTCGCGGACCAGGCGGGCCTTGCCGTTGCGGCGCAGCACACCCGACCGGACCACACAGCCGGCGATGTTGCCGATCTTGGACGAGCGGAACACCTCGCGGATCTCCGCGGTGCCCAGCTCGACCTCCTCGAACTCCGGCTTGAGCAGGCCCTTGAGCGCCGCCTCGATCTCCTCCAGGGCCTGGTAGATCACCGTGTAGTAGCGGATCTCCACGCCCTCGCGCTCGGCCAGGGCCTCGATGGCCTTGCCCTGGGCCCGCACGTTGTAGCCGACGATGATCGCATCCGAGGCGCTCGCCAGCATGACGTTGCTCTCGGTGATCGCGCCGACGCCCCGGTCGAGGATCTTGAGCTGGATCTCCTCGGGGATGTCCAGCTTGAACAGCGCGTCCTCCAGGGCCTCCACGGAACCGGAGACGTCACCCTTGAGGATGAGCGTGAGCGAGGTCTTCTCGCCCTCCTTGATCTGCTCCATGAGCGTCTCCAGCGTGGCCCGACCACGGGAGTTGGCGAAACTCGCCGCCCGTCGCCGTGCCTGCCGTTGCTCGGCGATCTGCCGCACCGTGCGGTCGTCCTGCGCGGCGAGGAAGGTGTCGCCCGCACTGGGCACCGCAGTGAGACCGAGCACCAGCACCGGACGGGCCGGACCCGCCTCGGAGACCTGGTTGCCGTTCTCGTCGAGCATCGCCCGGACCCGGCCGTGCGCCCCGCCGGCGACGATCGAGTCACCGGTACGCAGGGTGCCCTTCTGCACCAGGACCT
>DATMJT010000212.1:0-6112 GCA_035553735.1 Pilimelia sp. | reverse complement strand
CGCGCCCGCCCTGGCGGCCTGCGCGCCCGCCCTGGCGGCCTGCGCACGCGCCCTGGCGGCCTGCGCGCGGCGGCCACCGGCGGCCCCGGCCCGGGCCGGCGGTCCCGCGCCCGCGCCCGCGCCGGTGGCGGTTGCGGTGCGCTCAGCCGGGCGGGTCCAACCGCCGGTAGCGGCCGCGGAAGTGGACCAGCGGCTCGGCGTCCTCACCCACGGTCACGGTGTCGACCTCGCCCTCGACCAGCAGCGCCCAGCCGACCGGGCGGGAGCGCGCCAGCCGACACCCGGCCCAGGTGAGCGCCGTGGCCGGCACCGGGCCAAACGGGGTGGCCCGCCACTCGGCCGCCCGGAACGGCCCGCCGGGGGTCGGCAGCAGCCCGGCGAAGCGGTCGGCGAGCTGCCGGTCCGCCGCGCGCAGCGGCGCCACCGCGAAGCGGCCGGTGTCCCGCACCGCCGCCCACAGGTCGGACTCCTCGTCGACCAGGCCCAGCACGCCGCCCGGCTGCCCGTCGGCGACGAGCGTGCTGGAGACGGTCAGCCCGGCCGGGGAGCCGTCGCTGGCGTACGCAGTCCACAACGTGACCGGCGCCGGCAGCCGGCCGCGCAGCCGCCGCAGCGGCGAGCGGTCCGACCCGGGCACCCCGAACGGATCGGTGAGGTGGATGTGCGCGCCCGGATCCGGCTGAGGCATGCCCCCATTCTGCGGGGTGGGCGCCGCCGGGCGCGGCGTCCCGGCCCCCGGCCCGCGGCGGGAGCGCCGCGGCTGCACCGGCTCCGGGTGCCCACCTGTGGACAGCGCTGTGGACAACCCGCGCCGGGCCTGTGGATAACTCGGTGGACAGCGCGGTGCGGCGCGCGCGGCGGCGGGCGGGCAGCCGGGCGAGCGCGGCGTCAGTAGGCGCCCTTGCGGGCGAGCACCACCCCGATGGTGCGCCACAGGATCGCCAGGTCGTACGCCAGCGACCAGTTGTCCACGTAGTAGAGGTCGAGCCGGACCGCCTCGTCCCAGGACAGGTCCGAGCGCCCGGACACCTGCCACAGGCCGGTCATGCCCGGCCGGACCAGCAGCCGCCGGCGCACGTCGCCGAGGAAGTCACCGTCGTCGGCCGGCAGCGGGCGCGGCCCCACGAGCGACATCTCGCCCCGCAGCACGTTGATCAGCTGGGGCAGCTCGTCCAGCGAGCTCAACCGCAGCAGCCGGCCGAACGGGAAGACGCGCGGGTCCTGGCGCATCTTGAAGAACATCCCGTCGCTCTCGTTCTGCTCCACCAGGGCGGCCAGGCGCTCCTCGGCGTCGCAGTACATGGTGCGGAACTTCCAGACCCGGAAGGTACGGCCCTCGTGGCCCACCCGCGGCTGGCGGAAGAACGCCGGCCCCGGGTCGGACACCTTGATGCCGACGGCGATCACGAGGAACAGCGGGGCCAGCACCACCAGCCCCACCGCGGCGGCCACCCGGTCCAGCAGGTTCTTCACCAGCCAGGCCACGCCGGACAGCGTGGGCTCCTCGACGTGCAGCAGCGGGAGCCCCTCGATCGGCCGGATGTGCACCCGCGGCCCGGCGATGTCGGTCAGCTGCGGGGCGACCACCAGGTCCACGCCGGTGCCCTCCAGCTGCCAGGCCAGCCGGCGCAGCTCCCCGGGCTCCGTGCTGGCCGACCCGCACACCGCGATCGTGTCGGCACCCAGCTCGCGGACCAGGGACAGCACGTCCCGCCCGGCGTACACGGGCACCGGGGTGCGCATGCCGCGCGCGGCCGCGTACCCGTCGGTGATCGCGATGGCGACCGGCACGAGCCCGGCCGCCGGGTTGCGGGTCACCGCCGTGTGCACCTCCAGGGCCTCGGGCAGGGTGCCGATCAGGATCATCCGGTGGGTGGCGGTGCCGGTGCGCTTGCGGACCATGTGCAGCACCAGCCGGGCCGCGTAGCGCACCAGCAGGATCAGCACCATGGTGCCGAGCAGGGCGGTGCCCACGGTCATTCGGGAGACCGGGGTCTTGGTGGCGAAGGCCAGGAAGGACACGCTGGCCGCGACCGTCACCGAGGCGCGGACCACGCGTTTGAACTCTTCGGCGCCCAGGCCCAGGTAGCGCCGGTCGTAGGCGCCGTTGGCCCACAGCACCACCACCCAGCCGAGGGGGAGCAGCAGGTACGCGATGGCGACGAAGACGCCGAACCGGTTCTGGAAGCCGGACACCGCCTTCTCGAACGTGACGGCGGCGATCAGGTTCACCAGCGCGGCGCTGGCGAAGTCGAGCACCGCCAGGGCGGCGGTGTACGGCCGGTGCCAGCGGGAGGCGCGCCGGGATCGGGACCAGGCGGACCGGACGACACCGTTGGTGGACGGCCGCGTCGGCGGCTGGATCTCGAAGCTGTCGACGTGGCGCACGGTGCTGCTCCGGCTTGTTTTCGTGACCGGGCGATCGAGGCTCGTTGTCACCTCACCTGCGTCCTCCCGTACTACCCGCCATGCTCGAAGTCTCCCACGACGGTGGCAGGGCGGCGGCGACCCGAGAGACATTACGCCCCGCCGGCGTCGGCGGGACCGGCGAAACGGCTGCGGCCGCGCGACGAGCGCGCAGGACCGGCAAACCCGGGTCACTATACCGATGACCGGTTCCGCCGGAACGCTGCTCGTCGTCCGATTCGCCGACGGGCTTACTTGATCAAACGGGACAGTCGGCGGTCGGCGAGCGGCCTGCCGTTCGTCTGGCAGCCGGGGCAGTACTGGAGGCTGGAGTCGGCGAACGAGACCTCCCGGACGGTGTCGCCGCACACCGGGCACGGCAGGCCGGTGCGGGCGTGCACCCGCAGCCCCGAGCGCTTCTCGGACTTCAGGGTGGCCGCCCGCTGGCCGGTCGACCGGGCGACCGCGTCGGACAGGGTGGCGCGGGTCGCCGCGTACAGCCGGTCGAGCTGCTCCGGGCGCAGCCGGTCACTGACCGCGAACGGGGACAGCCGCGCGGCGTGCAGGATCTCGTCGGAGTACGCGTTGCCGATGCCGGCCAGCACCTCCTGGTCGGTGAGCACCCCCTTGAGCTGGCCGCGCCGGCTGCGGATGCGGGCGGCGAAGGTCGGCGCGTCGACGGCCAGGGCATCCGGCCCGAGTCGGGCCACCCCGGGCACCTCCTCGGGGCTGTCGACCAGGTAGGCGGCCAGCTTCTTCTGCGTGCCCGCCTCGGTCAGGTCGAAGCCGGACCCGTCGTCCAGCCGGACGCGCAGCGCGATCGGCCCCTTGCCGGGCCGCAGCGGGGCGGCCGCCAGCGCCTCCCGGTAGTGCAGCCAGCCGGCCCTGGCCAGGTGTACCACCAGGTGCAGCGCGCCGGGACCGCCAGCACCGCCCTCCACCGCGCCGCCGCCGGTCGCCGCGCCGGGACCGCCAGCACTGCGGTCCGCTGCGCCGGGGGCGGCGTCCGCCGCGCCGGTCCCGAGGGCCAGGACCAGGAACTTGCCGCATCGGCCCGCGGCCACCACCGGACGGCCGGCGGCGGCCGAGACGGGCGGCGCGTAGGTCTTCAGCGCGCTGACCGCGCCCACCTCGATCCGCTCGACCCGGCGGCCGACCGCCCGCTCGCGCAGGTAGGCGGCGAGCGCTTCGACCTCCGGCAGCTCGGGCACGGGGTCAACGGTAGCGTCGCGGCCATGGATTCCGGGCCAGGGACTCCGGTGGTCGCGTGAAGGTGGTCGTCGCGCACAACCGGTACCGCAGCGCGCAGCCCTCCGGGGAAAACATGATCGTGGAGCAGGAGATCGCGGAGCTGCGGGCGGTCGGCGTCGAGGTGCTGCCGTTCCTGCGCGACTCCGACGACATCGCGCGGATGTCGCCCGCCGCCCGGGTGCTGCTGCCCGCCTCGCCGGTCTACAACCGGAGCGCGCAGCGGGAGCTGAGTGCCCTGCTGACCGTGCACCGGCCGGACGTGCTGCACCTGCACAACCCGTACCCGCTGCTGTCCCCCTGGGTGGTGCGCACCGCCCACCGCCACGGCGTGCCGGTGGTGCAGACGGTGCACAACTACCGGCACGTCTGCTCGCCCGGGCTGTACTACCGTGACGGCCACGTCTGCCAGGACTGCCGCGGCCGCCTGCTGCGGCTGCCCGGGGTGGTGCACGGCTGCTACCGCGGCTCCCGCGCGCAGAGCGCGGTCATGGCGGCGGCGCTGGCCGTGCACCGGCCGACGTGGCGCTCGGTGGACCGCTACCTCGCCCTCACCTCGGCCATCGCGGCGCACCTCGGCGAGTACGGCATTCCGGCCGAGCGGATCGTGGTGAAGCCCAACTCCGTGCCGGATCCCGGCCCGCCGGGCGGACCCGGCACCGGGTTCCTCTTCCTCGGCCGGCTCACCCCGGAAAAGGGTCTCGATCTGCTGCTGGCGGCCTGGCGCCGGCACCCTGACGGGGCGCTCGGCCCGCTGCGCATCGCCGGTGACGGCCCGCAGCGCCCGCTCGCCGAGGCGGCGGCCGCCGAGCGGGAGGACGTGACCTTCCTCGGTCCGCTGCCCCGCGCGCGGGTGCTGGCGGAGTTGCGCGCGACGGCGGTCGTGGTGGTTCCGTCGATCCTGCACGACGTGCTGCCCACCGTGGCGATCGAGGCTCTCGCCCACGGACGGCCGGTGCTCGGCACGGCGCTGGGCGGCATCCCGTACGTGGCCGGCACGGACGAGCCGACCGCGCGGGCCGATGAACGGGGGCCGGCGCCGGGTGCCGGTCCGCCCCCGGGGCCGCCCGCGGCGCGGCCGGCGGAGACACCTCGGGCCGGGCCTGCCGGCTGGACGGTGGTGCCCGACCCTGCCGCGCTGGCCGCCGCGCTGCCGGTGGCCCACGCGGCGGCGCCGGCGCTGGGGCCGACGGCCCGGTCGCGCTACGAGCGGCACTTCCACCCCGAGGTGATCACCCGCCGCCTGCTCGACGTATACGCCGACCTGGCCAGCGCCGCCGGCCCTCCCACCGGTCCAGCGCCCGGCTGACCACGGGCGGCACCGACTGGCCACGGTTCCACCCGTTCCGGCGGCTTCATCGGGCCAGCGGTGCCGACCATCCGAGCCCGGCACGTCCGGGGGCCTGCCTGGCGGGTTCGGCGCTTCCCCGGCGGAGGCGGTGCGTACGGCGGCCACGTGGTGAGCCGTTGCGTAGGCGGAGGCGGTGCGTGCGGCGGCCTCGTGGTGAGCCGTAGCGTATGGCTGTTATCGGGTTCGGATTACCGCCGTAGGCTACGGCTGAGCGGGCTCCTGTGGCCGCCGGCCCGGCACGTGGGGAGTCTCTTACGCAGCGCGCGAGCGTCAGCCGCACAGCGCGACGGACCGGGCGCCTTCGGCGGCGGGCCGTCGCGGGCGGCGTAGGCAGCGCGGCGCGGGCGGCGTACGCGATGCTGGCCGGCGGCGTCAGCCGCGCAGCGCGGCGCGGGCGGCGTACGCGATGCTGGCCAGCAGGAAGCCACCGTTGGACAGCGTGAACGCGATCATCACGAAGATCGTCCACTGCGGCGCAAAGGCCAGGACCAGCGCGGCACCGGCCACGATCGCGCCGTAGTCGCGGATGAGCTTCACCAGCCGGACCACCGGGGAGCGGGACGGCACCATGCTCGCTGCGGTGGCCCCCGACTGGAGCACCGACGTGGTCAGGTTGATCATCCAGGTGCCGGCGAACGCGGCCACCAGCCACCCGGCCGGCGTCGGCCAGTACGCGGCCGCGGTCGAGGCCAGCGCGGTGACCAGCGAGATCTGCGCCGCGACGTCGCACAGGATGTCCAGGCGGGCACCGGCCGGGCTGGCGCGACCCGTCACCCGGGCGAGCTGCCCGTCGGCGCAGTCGAACGCGTACGCCAGCTGCCAGCCGACTCCGGCGGCGAGCCCCACCACCCAGGCGGGCACCCGACCGTCGGCCACCGGTCCACCCAGAACGGCCACGAGCGCCGAGGTGCCGAGCGCCAGCACCAGGTTGACCAGCGTCAGGGCGGTGGGCGGGGCGCCCACCCGGTGCGCGCCGAGGGCGATCGCCGCGCCGAGGCGCTGGCTGACCGCCTCGCTGAACAGCCCGCCGCCCCGGTTGGTGGCCAGGAACTCCGCGGCGGTGGGCCGGGCGTCGCCGGATGTCCGTCCGCCGGTGGGCGCGGCGCC
>DATMJT010000211.1:0-3488 GCA_035553735.1 Pilimelia sp. | reverse complement strand
CTCCAGCACCCGCCCCCGCACGGCCGCGTGCCCGCCGGCGGCCAGTGGCTGGTGCTCGACCGGGCCGGCTACGAGCGGGCCGGCGGGCACGCGGCCGTGCGGGGGCGGGTGCTGGAGGACGTGGAGCTGGCCCGGGCAATCAAGCGGTCCGGCGGCCGCATCGCGCTCGCCGACGGCTCCCAGCTGGCCGCCTGCCGGATGTACGGCTCGTGGCGCGAGCTGGCCGACGGCTACGCCAAGTCGCTGTGGGCCTCGTTCGGGTCGCCGGCGGGCGCCGCCGCGGTGGTGGGCCTGCTCCTCGCCCTCTACGCCGCGCCGCCGCTGCTGGGGGCGGTGGCCGCCGCGACCGGCCGGGGCGCGGCGGCGGCGCTCGGGCTGGCCGGGTACGCCCTCGGGGTCGTCGGCCGGGTGGTCACGGCCCGGGCGACCGGCGGACGCTCCTGGCCCGACGCGCTGGCCCACCCGGTGTCCATCGCGGTGTTCGGCGCGCTGGTGGTGCGCTCGTTCCGGCGCCGCCGCCACGCCGCGCTCACCTGGAAGGGACGGCCGGTCGCGTGAGCGGAGCGAGGTGACTGCGTGGGTACCGTCGTGGTGATCGGCGCGGGCGTCGGCGGGCTGGCGGCCGCCGCGCGGCTCGCCGCCGCCGGGCACCGGGTGACCGTCTGCGAGCAGGCCGCCCAGGTCGGCGGCAAGCTGGGCCGGTACGCGCGCACCACGCCCGCGGGCACGTTCCGCTTCGACACCGGCCCCAGCCTGCTCACGCTGCCGCAGGTCTTCGCCGACCTGTTCACCGACACCGGTGCACCGCACGAGCTGGACCTGGTCCCGCTGGACCCGGTCGTGCGGCACGTCTTCCCCGACGGGACCCGGCTGGACTCCTGCGCCGACCCGGAGGTCTTCGCCGGCCGGATCGGCGCGGCGTTCGGGCCCGGCGCGGCGGACCAGTGGCGGGCGCTGTGGCGCCGCGCCGCCCGGGTCTGGGCGGCGTCCTGGCGGCACGTGCTGCGCCGGCCGGTGGACTCGCCGCTGGCGCTGGCCGGGTTGGCCTGGCGGCTGGGCGACCTGGCCGCCGTCGCCCCGGGCCGCTCCCTGCGCGGGCTGGGCCGGCGGTACCTGCGCGACCCGCGGCTGCGGATGCTGCTGGACCGGTACGCCACCTACACCGGCGCGGATCCGCGCCGGGCCCCCGCCGCGCTGGTCGCCGTGCCGTACGCGGAGCTGGCGTTCGGCGGCTGGTACCTGCGCGGCGGGCTGGGCACCCTCGCCGACGCCCTGCACCGCCGCTGCCTGGAGCGGGGGGTGACGCTGCGCACCGGCACCGCCGTGACGGGCATCGACGCCGCCGGGGGGCGGGTGCACGGCGTGCGGCTGGCCGGCGGCGTGCGGCTGCCGGCCGACGTGGTGGTGGCCAACGCCGACGCGGCGCACGTCTACCGGGACCTGCTGCCGACCCCGGACCGGCTGGCCCGGCTGGCCGACCGCAGCCTGGCCGGCTTCGTGCTGCTGCTGGGCCTGCGGGGGCGCACCCCCGGGCTGGCCCACCACACGGTGTTCTTCCCCGCCGACTACGACGGCGAGTTCGACGCGGTGTTCGGGGACCCGGGCCGCGGGGTGCCGGCTCGGCCGGCGGCCGACCCGACCGTGTTCGTGACGGCCGCCGACGACCCGGCGGTGCGGCCGGACGGGCACGAGGCGTGGTTCGTGCTGGTGAACTCCCCACCGCACGGCACGGGCTGGGGCGCGGTGGACTGGCGCCGGCCGGGCCTGGCGGACGCGTACGCCGACCGGGTCCTGGCGGTGCTCGCCGCGCGCGGGATGGAGGTGCGGGACCGGGTGGTGTTCCGCGAGGTGCGCACCCCGGCGGATCTGGCCGCCGCGGCCGCGGCACCCGGCGGGTCGATCTACGGTACGGCCGGGGGCCTGCTGCGCCCGCCCAACCGCGGGCCGGTGGCGGGCCTGTTCCTGGTCGGCGGCTCCACCCACCCGGGCGGCGGGCTGCCGATGGTGGCCCTGTCCGCGCAGATCGTGGCGCGGCAGGTGGCCGATGCGGGGCTCAGCGCAGCGCCGTGCGCGCGGCGGCGAGCAGCTGGCTGAGTCCGAAGACCGCGAGCAGCAGCCACACGGCCGCCACCACGGTGGCCGTGCCGGCGGCCAGCTCGGGGACGAGCAGGCCGGTGGCTCCGGCCAGCGGCAGGCCGAGCAGCGCCACGCACACCCGGGTGGGCCGCTCCCCTACCGTGACCGCGCCGATGCGGGTCATGCCGACCGCGGTCGCCCGGGCCCGCACGTACTCGTGCAGCCAGGACAGCGCGGCGCAGCCGAGCAGCAGCCCCGGTGGCCCGCCGACCACCCAGAACGCCGCCACCCAGGCCAGCTCGCCCAGTCGGTCGGCCACGGAGTCGTACACCGCGCCGAGCCGGGTGACCCGGCCGGTGAGCACGGCCACCGCGCCGTCCACGCTGTCGGCCACCGCGGCCAGCAGCACCAGGCCGCCGGCCGCCACCGCCCCGCCGGGGCCCACCGCGGCCACCGCCGGGGTGGCCAGGCAGGCCAGCAGGCCGACCGCGGTGACCGCCCCCGGCGAGACCCCGGCCCGCGCCAGGGGCCGAGCGACCGCGTGCGCCAGGCGCAGCCAGCCCTGCACGACCGGCCCGGCCCGGCGCGGGTCGAAGCCGCCGTGCAGGCGCGCCCACCGGTGGGCGTACTGGTCCCAGCCCGCGACACCCGGGCCGGGTGGGGTGCCGGCCGTCCCGGTCAGCGCCGACCCACCGGTGGGGCCGCCACGCCGGAGGCGTGCCACAGGTTGCCCCACACCTCCCGGGTCGCCGTGGAGCGGTTCATCGTGATGAAGTGGATGCCCGGCACGCCCTCGGCGAGCAGCCGCTGGCACATCGCGCTGGCCTGCTCGATGCCGAGCCGGCGCACGGCCGCGGGGTCGTCGGCCACCCGGGCGAACTGCGCGGCCAGGGCGGGCGGGAACGGCGCACCGGACAGCTGCTCGGAGCGCTCGATGGTGCGCACCGCGGTGACCGGCATGACGCCCGCCAGGATCGGGGTGTCGCACCCCGCGGCGGCGACCCGGTCCCGCAGCCGCAGGTAGTCGTCGGCGTCGAAGAACATCTGGGTGATCGCGAAGTCCGCGCCCGCCCGGCACTTGCGGACGAAGTACTCGGTGTCGACGGCCACGTCGGGTGAGCGCGGGTGCTTGTACGGGAAGGCGGCCACGCCGACGCAGAAGTCGCCGGCGTTCTTGATCAGGCGTACCAGCTCCTCGGCGTACCGGACGCCGGCGGGGTGCGGGACCCACTCCCCCATGGGGTCGCCGGGCGGGTCGCCGCGCACGGCGAGGATGTTGCGCACCCCGACGGAGGCGAACCGGCCGACGAGATTGCGCAGCTCGGCGACCGAGTGGTTGACCGCGGTCAGGTGGGCCATGGGCAGCAGCGTGGTCTCGGTGGCGATCCGCTCGGTCACGGCGACGGTGGTGT
>DATMJT010000210.1:0-6077 GCA_035553735.1 Pilimelia sp. | reverse complement strand
GGTGACGGTGGCGGCGTCCAGCGAGTCGGCGGAGCGCAGCACCCCCGCGCCCCGGCTCATCGCCCGCTGCAGCGCCGGCCGGGCCGCGGGATCCACCGCCGGCGCCGGCGGCGCGTCCGGCGCGTCCGCCGGGTCGGCCTGCGGCGGCAGGTCGCGGGCCAGGTCCGCGGCGATCCGCCGGGCGAACACCAGCCCCTCCAGCAGCGAGTTGCTGGCCAGCCGGTTGGCGCCGTGCACCCCGGTGCAGGCCACCTCGCCGCAGGCGTACAGGCCCGGGATGGAGGTCCGGCCCCACAGGTCCGTGCGCACCCCGCCGCTGGCGTAGTGCGCGGCCGGCGCCACCGGGATCAGGTCGGTGCCGGGCTCGATGCCCGCGGCCCGGCAGGACGCGACGATGGTGGGGAACCGCCCGGCCAGGAACTCCGCGCCGAGATGCCGGGCGTCCAGGTAGACGTGGTCCGCGCCGGTGCCGCGCAGCACCCGGTGGATCGCCTTGGCCACCACGTCGCGCGGGGCCAGCTCGGCCAGCTCGTGCACGCCGACCATGAACCGCTTCCCGTCGGCGTCCACCAGGTGGGCGCCCTCACCGCGCAGCGCCTCGGAGACCAGCGGCTGCTGGGCGGTGCCGCTGGGGCCTCCGATGGCCAGCGCGGTCGGGTGGAACTGGACGAACTCCACGTCCGTCACGCTCGCCCCGGCCCGCAGCGCCAGCGCCACCCCGTCGCCGGTGGAGACCACCGGGTTGGTGGTGGACGCGAACACCTGCCCCATGCCGCCGGTGGCGAGCACCACCGCCCGCGCCAGCACCGCGCCGACGCCGTCCTCGGTGCCCTCCCCGAGGACGTGCAGCGTGACGCCGCACGCCCGGCCTGGGCCGCCGCCCGCGGCCGGGGCGCGCAGCAGGTCCAGCACCAGCGCGTGCTCCACCAGTCGGATCCACGGGTCCCGGCGGACGGCGGCGTGCAGCGCTCGCTGCACCTCCGCCCCGGTGGCGTCGCCGCCGGCGTGCACGATCCGGTCCGCCCGGTGCCCGCCCTCCCGGGTGAGCATCAGCGACCCGTCCGGGTGCCGGTCGAACGCGGCGCCGGTGCGCATCAGCTCGCGGATGCGCGTGGGTCCCTCCCGGACCAGCACGTCCACGGCCGCCGGGTCGCACAGGCCCACCCCGGCGATCTCGGTGTCGGACGCGTGCGCCGCGGGGGTGTCCAGCGGGCCCAGCACGGCCGCGATGCCGCCCTGCGCCCAGCGGGTGGAGCCGTCATCGATGTTGACCTTGGTGACGACGGTGACGTGCAGGCCCGCCTCGCGCAGGTGCAGTGCGGCGGTCAGCCCCGCGATGCCGGAGCCGACCACCACCACGTCGGTGGTCTCGGCCCAGCCGGGGGCGGGCGCGGGCAACCGCCGCGGCAGCCCGGGCAGCTCGGGGGTGGACAGCCGCATCAGTCCGGCAGCGCCCCGGCGCCCTTGACCGACTTGCGGAGGTTCTTGTCCTCGAACCACACGTGGCACAGCACGCCGCGGTTGCCCCGGCGCCACTCGTCCTCGCCCAGCGGCGAGGCCACCGAGCCGGCGCGGCGCGCGGTGTTGACCGAAACCCCGATGTACCTGGCGATCAGACTGCGGCAGGCCGTGTGGTAGGCGCTCCACCGGGCGTCGGTGAGCCTGGTGTACGGCGCGTCCGGCGGCACGTGGACCCCGACGAACTCGGCGTTGTGCGCCTGGGTGCAGGGCACCGGCTTCATCGACTCGACGCGGTCGTTGCGCGAGGTGACCTGGTAGCAGCCGTAGCGCAGCGGGCCGCGGCCGCCGCGCAGGGCGTCCTTGAGCGAACCGGTGCGGGTCACCGGGCTCTGGTCGTCCTTGCCCCGCACCTCGGCCAGGTCGCAGCGGAACCAGCGGGCCCCGCCACCCCAGGCGCTGCCCGTGGGCAGCGTGACGCTCAGGTAGACCCGGCCGGTGCGCCAGTCGTCGCCGAGGAAGTCCTTGGCGGCCTGCTCACACTCGGTGTACGCGGCGCGGATCGCCGGCGTGTCGTCCTCCGGCGGGGCGCTGGCGCTGCCGGCGTCGCCGCGGAAGGTGCCCACGTGGATGGTCTCGGACCGGTGGGCCTCGGCGCAGTCCACCGGGTCGTAGGCCGTGGCCGCGACGGTGCGGCTCGCCGGCGTGGCGTGGCAGGTCGCCGCGGCCGGCTGGAACACCTTCGGCGCGGCCATGGCCGCCCAGTCGTCGGTGACGTCGCCGTCCAGGTCCGTGCGGGCGCAGCCGGCGAGCAGCCCGCCGACCAGCACGCCGAGCACCGCGATGGCGGGCCAGCTCCGCCGACGCGCCGCGGTGGCTGCATCCCGCGACGACCACATCCCGTTACGCATACCGGATCGGTAGCCCCCTGGTCCCGGCGCCCTTGAGCGACTTGGTGAACGTCCTGTCACTGAGGTAGAGGTAGCAGCGCACCCCGCGGTTTCCGGCCAGCCAGTCCTCCCTGGCGGCCGGCACCACGACGGTGCCCGTACGGTACTTCAGGTCGCCGTCGTCGGGAACGCGCGCGAAGCGGGCGATCACCTTCCGGCAGCCGGTGTGGATCGCCGTCCAGTCGGCCGGCTTGCTCGGGTACGCGCTGCCCGCCACGACATGCACCCCGGCGAACTCGCTGTTGTGGGACCGGTTGCACGCCGCCGGCTTCATCGAGTCGATGTCCCCGCCGCGGCCCGCCTTCACCTGGTAGCAGGTCAGCGCCAGCGGCGAGGTGCCGGTGAGCGCCCCCTTGAGGCTGGCGGAGCGGGTGACCAGGCCCTCCTGGTAGTTCTCCACGTCCGTGGCCTCCCCCAGCTCGCAGCGGTACCAGCGGGAGCCGCCGCGCCAGCCGGCCGCCGACGGCAGGGTCACGCCGAGCCACAGCCGGCCGTACCGGAAGTCCTGGCCGAGGAAGCGGCGGGCCCGTCGGTCGCACTCGCCGTACGCGGCCCGGTAGTGCGCGGTGCCCTTCGCCGGAGGGGCGGACGCGCTGGCCGCGGCGCCGGTGAACGTGCCCACGTGGATGGTCTCGGTCAGGTGGCTCTGCCCGCAGTCCACCGGCGCGAAGTCGTCCCGGCTGGCCGAGTCGGCGAACTCGGCCCGGTGACAGACCCCGGCCGGCGGGGTGAACGAGGTGGGCTCGCCCACCGCGGGCCAGCCGTTGACCAGGTCGCCGTCCACCCCGGCGGGCTTGCCGCAGCCGGCGAGCCCGGCCAGCAGCGCCGCGGCCAGCCCGACCGTCGCGGTCCACCGGCCGCGGCGGCCGACGCCGCCGTGCCCTGCCCGTCGCCGTCGCATCGCGTCCTCCCCCGTCGGCCCATCCCGGTGAGCGCGGCCCCTACCGGTCAGCCACGCTACTACCGGTCAGCCAGCGGTGGCGGTGACATCCCCCCGCCTCAGGCCGTCGACCATACCGGGCGCCGCCTCGGCCGGATCGGCGCCCAGCGCCACGACCCGGTTGTCGGCGTCCACGTGCACCACCCGGGGTCGGTGGGAGCGGGCGGTGGCGTCGTCCATCAGCCCGTAGGCGATCAGGATCACCAAGTCTCCGGGGTGCACCAGCCGGGCCGCCGCCCCGTTGATGCCGATCACGCCGCTGCCGCGCTCGCCCGCGATGACGTAGGTCTCCAGCCGGGCCCCGTTGGTCACGTCGACGATCGCCACCTTCTCGCCGGGCAGCAGGTCTGCGGCGTCGAGCAGGTCGGGGTCGACGGTCACCGAGCCGACGTAGTGCAGGTCGGCCTGGGTCACCGTGGCCCGGTGGATCTTGGACTTGAGCATGCTGCGGAACATGGTCATTCTCTCCGTGGTGAGTCCGGGGCGGCGGGCGACGCGGACGCGGAACCGCCGGCCGGGGCCGACGGCGCCAGGTCCACCGGTGCGTTGTCGATCAGCCGGGTGCCGCCCACCCAGGCGGCCACCAGCAGCCGCGCCGGCCCCGCGGCCGGCGCCGGACCCAGGTCGGGCGCGGTGAGTTCCAGGTAGTCCAGCCGCACGCCGCCGGCCGGATCCGCACCCGCCGGCCCGCCGGTGACCGGGCCGTCCCCGGCGGCGAACTCGGCGCGGGCCGCGGCCAGCACCGCGGCGGCACCGGCGCCCGCGGCCGCCCGCGCGGCACCGGCCCGCAGCGCCGCGGACAGCCGCCGGGCCGCGCCGCGCTCCTGCGCCGACAGGTACCGGTTGCGGCTGGACCGGGCCAGGCCGTCCGGCTCGCGCACGGTGGGCACGGCCACGACCTCCACCGGCAGGTCCAGGTCCGCCACCATCCGCCGGACCAGCACCAGCTGCTGGTAGTCCTTCTCCCCGAAGAAGGCCAGCTCCGGCCGCGTCAGGTGGAGCAGCTTGAGGACCACGGTGAGCACGCCGTGGAAGAACCCGGGCCGGCTCGCGCCCTCCAGCCGCGCGCCGAGCGGGCCCGGATCCACCCGCACCGCGGGCCCGCCCCCGGGGTAGACGTCCGCCACGCGCGGCGCGAAGACCAGGTCCGCCCCGGCCTCGGCGCAGACGGCCAGGTCGGCCTCCAGGGTGCGCGGGTAGCGGTCCAGGTCCTCCGTGGGGCCGAACTGCAGCGGGTTCACGAAGATCGTCACGAGTACGCTCGCGGCCCGCCCGCGCGCGGCGCGCAGCAGGGCGGCGTGCCCGTCGTGCAGCGCCCCCATGGTCATCACCACCGCGACCGGCCCCGGCAACCCGGCGCGGGCCGCCGCCAGCTCGGCCCGGGTGTGCACCACCCGGGGGGCGCGCGGCGGCGCGCCGGCCGCGTGGACGGTGCGGTCCGGTCCGGTCACCGGCACGCCTGCTCCCGGTTGTCCGCCAGCACGTCCAGCAGCGGCTCCGCGTCCCGGGGGCGCAGCCGCCCGGCCGCGATGGCCCGGTCCGCGGTGCGCCGGGCCAGCGCCAGATACGGCGGTACGGACTCCGGCGCGGTGCGCCCCAGCGCCTCCAGGTGGCGGGCCACCGTCCCGGCGTCACCCCGGGCCACCGGACCGGTCAGCGCCCCGTCACCCCAGGTCAGGGTGTTCTCCAGGGCGGCCGACACCAGCGGCGCGAGCACCCGCTCCGGGTGCACGACGCCCGCGTCACGCAGCCGGTCCAGCGCCTCGTTGAGCACCGTCACCAGGTGGTTGGCACCGTGGGCGAGCGCCGCGTGGTAGAGCGCCCGGTCGCCCTCGGTGACCCACTCCACCGTCCCGCCCAGCTCGGCGACCAGCGCCTCGGCGAAGCTGCGCAGATCCTCCGGCGCGGTGACCCCGAAGGAGACTCCGGCGGCGAGCCGGGTCAGGTCCGAGCGGTGCCCTGTGAAGGTCATCGCGGGGTGCACCGCGAGCGGCCGGGCGCCGGCCGCGACGGCGCTGGCCAGCACCCCCAGGCCGTGCGCCCCGGAGACGTGGGCCACCACCTGCCCGGGTCGCAGCGCGCCTGCCAGAGCGCCCACCACCGGCTCGATCGCGTCGTCGGGTACGGCCACCAGCAACAGGTCGGCCGCGGCGGCCACCTGGGCGGCGGGCAGTTCGGGGACGCCCGGCAGCAGCCGCGCGGCGCGGTCGCGGGTGGCCGCCGAGCGGCCGCGGGCGACCACGAGGCGGTGCCCGGCGCGGGCCAGGGCCGCGGCGAGCACCGCGCCGACCCGACCGGCGCCGACGAGGCCGACGGTCTCGACCGGGGTCCGTGGCGAGCCGGGCCCGGCACCTCTGGGGCGCAGTGCGGTGCTCTTGCGTACGGTCATGGCGCGATCCAGTCCTGCGGGGGTACCGGTCCTGGCCAGTATGCGGCGCCCCGGCGCGGGAGTCCCACCACATGTGAACAATCTCCCGTCGGCCGTACGGCGGCGCGCACCGGCAGGATGGGACCGTGACGCAGCGATGGCGCCCGACGATGGAACGGGCCCTGTACGGGCCGGGCGGCTTCTTCGTCTCGGGCGGGGCCGGACCGGCCGGGCACTTCCGGACCAGCGTGCACGCCGCGGGCCCGTTCGCCGACGCGGTGCTGCGGCTGGTCGCCGCGGTGGACGAGGCGCTCGGCCGGCCCGCCGAGCTGGACCTGGTCGACGTGGGCGCCGGCCGGGG
>DATMJT010000209.1:0-2258 GCA_035553735.1 Pilimelia sp. | reverse complement strand
AACGCCCGGAATGGGTGACTCAGATGTCCTCGTACCGCCGCCGCGGCCCTGGTCGACCACGTGGCCGGCGGGGTATCGACCCGCCGGCCACGACCACCCGTCCGGTCAGTCTCTAGTGTGCCCAGACCTGCACGTCGTCGACCTGTACCCAGGAGTCGTACCCCGGGGCCCAGTACCCGACGTAGAGGGTCAGCTCGCCGTGCGGGCCGCTGTGGAAGTCCAGGAGGAGCTGCCGGTACCGCGGCGGTGAGTAGTCGCCGTAGGTGCCCCACGCCAGCGGGGTGCTCCTCCCCACCGGCCGGACCCCGAACGTCCCGCCGGTGTAGTTCCCGGATGTCCGCACCCACGCCGACATCCGGTACATCCGGTTCGGCACGACGCGGACGCGCTGCGTCACCGCGTTCCAGCCGGTGTTGGTGCGGATGAAGGCATTGTTGCGGCCGGAGTAGGAAAGGCCCCGGTTCACGTCCACGCCCTTGAAACCGGTGCCCTCGCCGCTCCAGGGAGACGACAGCGTGGAGGTGCTCTGTCGTTCGAACCCGCCGTCGACGACGTCGGAGGAGTTGGTCCACACCCGGACGTTGACGCGGAAGGAGCCGGAGTTGTCGTGCAGGACGTCGTCGTTGACACCGATGCCCAGCTCTTCGGCGCCGTTCCCGACGGACCTGGCGCTGCTGTAGTCCAGGCAGCCGCTGTCGGATCCGGCGTGGAAGGTGTGACCATTGCGGGACCACCTGCCGTACAGGGCGAACTTGTTCACCCCGATCGCCGGCCACTCCGCGTGCGGGGCGGGATCGTTGAGGCTGCCGTCCGGCCCCCGCCACTGGCCGAACCAGCTGCCGTTGTGCACCGATCCGGACGCGGTGATCCGGATGACGCTTCCCGGCTGGAGGTTCCCGATCGCCGAGACCAGCCGACTGGTGCCGCTGATCTCGGCGGACCAGCCAAGGTAGTCCGCCATGTCGTTCTGGCATCGCCACATCGCGTTTCCCGGCACGGCCGCCGCCGGCGCGGCGGTGACGACCTGCAGGCCCGCGGTGATCGTCAGCAGCAGCAGGGCGGCGAGCCATCGACCGCCCCGGCGGCGGCTGGTGGGCATGGTGTCCATTGCTTGTCCTCTCTGGAACAGTTCCGGCAGTGCTCGGGCGCACCCGGTACGTGCGGAGGGTGAAGGGAGTTCTCTCACGACGCCGCCGATGTTTCTCGGCGTCCGCCGTCCGGGGCCCCGGACGGGCCGGTCAAGCCCGCCGCCGCCCGCCTGGGATGCCGGTGGTCATGCCCCCGGGCCACCGTCCGGCGCCCGCGGACAGGTGTGGGGCGTACCCGTGACACCCGCAGCAGTCGCATCCTCCGGTGCCGATGCCGACGTCGCGGCATCAGCGGCGCCCGCCGGCGCTCGCGGGTGACCCCAAGGCACTACCTGTCAGCCTGGACGGCCGGTGGCGGTGAGGACCTGGTGCCCGCCGACCCGGCTGGTGTGCAGGTACGGGGCAAGGCTGGGGTCGTGGCTGATCGTCCCGTTGGCGGCCACCGCGAAGCGCAGTGGCGAGTCCGATCCGGGCTCAAGCCTGAGCGCCAGCCGACGCTGCGGGAGCAGGGCAACGTACTGCAGTCCGGTTCGGCTGAACGGCATTCCCCAGACTGGATGCACGCTCACGCCGGAGCCGCCTGCCGAGCGCGCGTCGAGGCAGACGCGGTGCCCGATGAACTGCAGTGTCGGGCTTCCTCGGCCGCTCAGCACGCCACCGGCGTCGACGTCCAGCGACGGATCGTAGGAGAAGCGGCCGTCGGCACCGAGTGCGAATGACAGGTTCGCCAGCTCTCCGGAGGACTGCTGGACGGTGTAGTGCCGGGCGGGTAGCAGGCGCAACTGCCGGCGGTCGATCCAGTCTGCCGTGGTCATAGGCATGTTGGCGAGCAGGACGCCCGCCCCGGAGACTTGTCGCGCGTCGATGGTGACGGTCAGCCCGTCGAGGGCGAGGGTGTGGGTGCCCCGGCCGGACAGGAAGGACTCGTGTTCGGCGGCGTAGTCAACCGTCCCGGCCTCGGTCACTGTGAAGGTGAAGGAGGCGTAGTAGCCGGAGGCGAACTGGAAGCCGTATCGGCCGGGAGTGAGCTGGAGTAGCTGGCGCCGGCGGGAGTCGATGAAGGCGGGCGTGACGCCGGGGATGATGAAGCCGTGGTAGGCCAGAGCGGTCGCGTCGATGGTGACCGGGTGGGCGCCAGCCGGAGCGGGGCCCGGGGACGGACCACTGGAC
>DATMJT010000208.1:0-3611 GCA_035553735.1 Pilimelia sp. | reverse complement strand
CGCCGAACGTGCGCGTGCTCAGCGCTTCTTGGCGGCTGCCTTGCGCGCCGGAGCCTTCTTCGCCGCCGCCGCGGTGGCGGTGGTGCGGGTGGTCGTCTTCGCGGCCGCGGCCCGGGTGGTCTTGGCGGCCTTGGCCGGCGCCTTCTTGGCGGTGGCGGTCTTCGCCGCGGTGCTCTTCGCCGCGGTCGACTTGGTCGCCGTGGCCCGGGTCGAGGCCGCCTTGGCCGGCGTGGCCTTGGCGGCGGCCGTCTTGGTGGCCCGCGCGCCGGCCGTCTTGGTGGCGCCGGCGGTGGCCCGCGTGCCGGCCGCCTTCTTCGCCGCCACCTTCGGCACCTTGCCGCTGGCGACCATCTCCTTGAACCCGGCCCCGGCGCGGAACGCCGGCACCGCGGTCTTCTTCACCTTGACCGCCTCGCCGGTACGCGGGTTGCGGGCTGTTCGCGCACCACGCACACGCTTCTCGAAGGCTCCGAACCCGGTGATGGCCACCCGGTCCCCCTTCGTGACGGCGGCCTGGATCTCGGCGAGCACGGCGTCCAGCGCCGCCGTCGCCGCCCGCTTGTCACCGAGACGAGCGGCCAGCGCCTCAATAAGCTCGGCCTTGTTCACGACTTCCTCCCGAACGTGCAAGTGGACTCTCGCAAGTCATTCTGCGCGCACGGTATGCCCTTGCGCACCTGGACACAAACATGACCCGGAAAAAAGACGTTGTGTCGCAACGATTTCGCCCCGCCGGCCACCCTGGGAGGCCGGCGGGGCGAGGGAATCGGCGCCTACGGACTAGCGGACGGTCGGCAGGAAGGGCAGCCGGCGCTCCTCGTAGCCGGCGATCGCTGCCTCGTGGCGCAGCGTCAGGGCGATGTCGTCCAGTCCCTCCAGCAGCCGCCAACGGTCGAAATCCGCGAGCGGAAAGGGCCACCGGGCCCCGTCGGCCCGTACCTCGCGGTCGACCAGGTCGACAGTGACCTCCGTCGCCGGGTCGCGCTCGGCCAGGTCCCACAGCCGTTCCACGGCGGCCGGATCCAGCTCGACCGGCAGCAGCCCCTCCTTCAGGGCGTTGCCCCGGAAGATGTCGCCGAACCGCGGCGCGACGACCGCCCGGAAGCCCCAGTCCCGCAACGCCCAGACGGCGTGCTCGCGGGACGAGCCGGTGCCGAACTCCGGACCGGCGACCAGGACCGACGCCCCGGCGTAGGCGGGGTTGTTGAGCACGAAGGCCGGATCCTCCCGCCAGGCGCTGAACAGCCCGTCGGCGAAGCCGGTCCGGGTCACCCGCTTGAGGTACACCGCCGGGATGATCTGGTCGGTATCCACGTTGGACCGGCGCAGCGGGACCGCCGTGCCGGTGTGGGTGGTGAACTTCTCCATGGCTGGTGCTCCTCTGCTCAGCGGGCCAGGGCGGCGGCCGACAGGTCGGCCGGGGCGGCGAGGCGGCCCAGCACGGCGGTGGCGGCGGCGACGGGCGGGGACACCAGATGGGTTCGGCCGCCGCGCCCCTGCCGCCCCTCGAAGTTGCGGTTGGAGGTGGAGGCGCAGCGCTGGCCCGGCGCCAGCGTGTCCGGGTTCATGCCCAGGCACATGGAGCAGCCGGCGAACCGCCACTCGGCGCCCGCCTCGGTGAACACCCGGTCCAGCCCCTCGGCCTCGGCGGCCGCGCGTACCTGGGCGGAGCCGGGCACCACGAGCATCCGGACGCCGTCGGCGACCGAGCGGCCGCGCAGCACGTCGGCGACGGCCCGCAGGTCCTCCAGCCGGCCGTTGGTGCAGGAGCCCACGAAGACCACGTCCACGGCGATGTCGCGCAGCGGCGTGCCGGGGCGCAGCGCCATGTACTCCAGGGCCCGGCGGGCCGCGCCGCGCTCGGCGTCGGTGGGCAGCGACTCCGGGTCGGGCACGGCGCCGTCCAGCGGCGCGCCCTGGCCGGGGTTGGTGCCCCAGGTGACGAACGGGCTGACCGTCGAGGCGTCGAGGAACACCTCGGTGTCGAAGGTCGCGCCGGGGTCCGTGGCCAGACTCCGCCAGTGGTCGACCGCGGCGTCCCAGTCGGCGCCCTGCGGCGCGTACGGCCGACCGCGCAGGTAGGCGAAGGTGGTTTCGTCTGGGGCGATCATCCCCGCCTTGGCGCCCCACTCGATGGACATGTTGGCGACCGTCATCCGGCCCTCCATGGACAGCGCGCGGATCGCCGACCCGCGGTACTCCACGATGTGGCCGCGCCCGCCGCCGGTGCCGACCTGAGCGATGAGCGCGAGCACCAGGTCCTTGGCGGTGACGCCCGGGCGCAGCTCGCCCTCGACCGTGACGGCCATCGTGCGCGGCCGGGACTGCGGCAGCGTCTGGGTGGCGAGCACGTGCTCGACCTCCGAGGTGCCGATGCCGAACGCCAGAGCGCCGAACGCGCCGTGGGTGGCGGTGTGCGAGTCGCCGCAGACGATGGTCATGCCGGGCTGGGTGAGACCGGCCTGGGGGCCGATCACGTGCACGATGCCCTGGCCCTCGTCGCCCAGCGGGTGCAGCCGCACGCCGAACTCGGCGCAGTTGCGGCGCAGGGTCGCCAACTGGGTGCGGGACACCGGGTCCGCCACGGTGGCGAGGTCGCCGCGGCGCCGGCCGGCGTCCGGGTCGGCGTACCCGGTCGGGGTGTTGTGGTCCTCGGTGGCCAGAGTGAGATCCGGTCGGCGCACGCGGCGCCCGGTCTGGCGCAGACCGTCGAACGCCTGGGGGCTGGTCACCTCGTGCAGCAGGTGCAGGTCGATGAAGAGCAGATCCGGCTCGCCGGCGGCGGAGCGGACCACGTGCGCGTCCCAGACCTTCTCGGCCAGGGTGCGTGGCTTGGAGGTGTCTCCCACCATCTGGACATCCTAAATTCTGGGAGGTATGTTTCGCTTCGTGGGACACAGTATGAGCGGTGTCGGCGTCCTCGACAAGGCGGTGGTGATCCTCGCCGCCTGTGTCGACGGCGCCAGCCTGGCGGAGCTGGTGGAGCGGACGAAGCTGCCCCGGGCGACCGCGCACCGGCTGGCGCAGGCGTTGGAGATCCATCGGTTGCTGGTGCGCGACACGCAGGGTCGATGGCGGCCGGGCCCGCGGCTCGGGGAGCTGGCCAACGCCGCCCCCGACATCCTCCTCACCGCTGCGGAGCCGCTGCTGGCCGCGCTACGCGACGCCACCGGGGAGAGCGCGCAGCTGTACCTGCGGCGGGCCGACGAGCGGGTGTGCGTGGCGGCCGCCGAGCGCACGAGCGGGCTGCGGGACACGGTGCCGGTGGGCGCCGTACTGCCGATGACGGCCGGCTCGGCGGCGCAGATCCTGCTCGCCTGGGAGCCGCCCGAGGCGGTGATGCCGCTGTTGCCGCGGTGCAAGTTCACCGGCCGGACCCTGGCCGAGGTGCGTCGGCGCGGGTGGGCGCAGAGCGTGGCGGAGCGCGAGCCCGGCGTGGCCAGCGTGTCGGCCCCGATCCGGGACCGCACGGGCCGGGTGATCGCCGCGATCAGCATCTCCGGGCCGATCGAGCGGCTGGGCCGGCGCCCGGGCGACCGGCACGCCATGGCCGTGGTCCGGGCCGGGCAGCGCCTCTCCGGGCTCTAGGCCCGCCGCCCCAGCCCCCAGCC
>DATMJT010000207.1:0-9839 GCA_035553735.1 Pilimelia sp. | reverse complement strand
GGCGCCTGTTCGCCGCGCTGTTCGCGTCCGGCCTGGTGGCCGGCGCGGGGCCGGCCACCGTCAACGCGCCGGCCACCAGGCCGGACGCGAACAGCGCGGCGAACAGGCGCCGCGCAGCGGGATGGTCTCTCACGGAACGCTTCCTCCACGGAGCAGGTGACCCTGGGGTGGGCAGGGGGGTGCGTGAAGCGGAGCAGAGGCCGGGCGTTCGGTGCCACGGCCGCCACAGCCTGTCAACCGCCGAAAACCGTTGTCAATAGTCCTGTTGCCACACGCGTATCTGTAGTTATCCCTTGCGGTGCTTCGTCAGCGTAATCGGGCGCGGCGACCGCGCCAGCGGAGTCGCCAACCTCCGGCGGAAGTCGGCCGTCCGGCGGACGCCTGATCATCCGACCGGAGGATCGCCGGGCCCGCCGGGCGGCGCGGCCCGGCCGCGGCGGCCGGTTGGTGCCAGGCTGGTCTCCGGCGGCAGGGACAGCCGGCGACAGGGACAGGAGGCCACGGCCATGCCGGACTTCGTCGGAGCGCTCGACCAGGGCACCACCAGCACCCGCTTCATGATCTTCGACCGGAGCGGCCGGGAGGTGGGCCGCCACCAGCTGGAGCACGACCAGCTGCTGCCCCGACCGGGGTGGGTCGAGCACGACCCCGACCAGATCTGGGCGAACACCGGGACGGTGGTGCGGGCCGCGCTCGCCGGCAGCGGCCTGACCGCGGCGGACCTGGCCGCCGTCGGCCTCACCAACCAGCGGGAGACCACGGTGGTGTGGAACCGGCGCACCGGGGCGCCCTACCACCCGGCGATCGTGTGGCAGGACACCCGCACCGACCGGATGATGGCCGACCTGGCGGCCGCCGGGCACGGCGAGCTGGTCCGGCGGCGGGCCGGGCTGCCGCCGGCCACCTACTTCGCCGGCGGGAAGCTGCGCTGGCTGCTGACCCACGTGGCCGGGCTGCGCGCGGCGGCGGAGCGGGGGGACGCCCTGTTCGGCACCGTCGACAGCTGGCTGCTGTGGCGGCTCACCGGGGGCCCGGCGGGCGGACGGCACGGCACGGACGTCACCAACGCCAGCCGGACCATGCTGATGGACCTGGAGACCCTGGACTGGGACGCCGAGCTGCTGTCGCTGTTCGACGTGCCGCCGGGGATGCTGCCGCCGATCCACCCGTCGGCCCACCCGACGGCGTACGGCCGCACGGCCCCGGACGGGCCGTTCGGCGCGGCGGTGCCGATCGGGGCGGTGCTCGGTGACCAGCAGGCCGCCATGGTGGGTCAGCTCTGCCTCGCGCCGGGCGAGGCCAAGAACACCTACGGCACGGGCAACTTCCTGCTGCTGAACACCGGCGAGCGCCCGGTCCGCTCGGGGTCCGGACTGCTCACCACGGTGGCGTACCAGTTCGGCGACGCCCGCCCGCGGTACGCCCTGGAGGGCGCCATCGCGGTCACCGGCGCGGCGGTGCAGTGGCTGCGCGACCAGCTCGGGCTGATCCCGGACGCCGCGGCCAGCGAGGCGCTCGCGGCGCGCGTGCCGGACACCGGCGGGGCGTACTTCGTACCGGCGTTCTCGGGGCTGTTCGCCCCGCACTGGCGGCCGGACGCCCGGGGGGCGATCGTCGGCCTGTCCCGGTTCCACACCGCGGCGCACCTGGCCCGGGCGGCCCTGGAGGCGATCTGCTACCAGACCCGCGACGTGGTGGAGGCGATGGCGCGGGATTCGGGCGTGCCGCTGGAGGTGCTGCGGGTGGACGGCGGGGTGACCGCCAACGCGCTGTGCATGCAGCTGCAGGCGGACATCCTGGGGGTGCCGGTGAGCCGCCCGGCGGTGGCGGAGACGACCGCGCTCGGTGCGGCGTACGCGGCGGGGCTGGCGGTGGGCTTCTGGCGGGACACCGACGAGCTGCGGGCGCACTGGCGCGAGGAGCGCCGCTGGCCGCCCACCTGGTCGGACCGGCAGCGCGCCGACGGGTACGCCGGCTGGCGCAAGGCGGTGGCCCGCACCCTGGACTGGGTGGAGCTGTAGGCCACGGACGGGCCGGCGGACCGCCGCCGCGTCGGTTTCCCTCAACCGGCAGCCGGCCCGGCCGATGGGGAGCGCCAGAAGAGGGATCGTGCCTGCCATAAGAAGCAATCCTGGCTAACCGGACGACACCCAACCAGCTACCTGAAGTCACATTATTAGTGCTCTAGGTAGTCAACGAAGGGCGTAAGCGAAATTATGTCCAGCTTCGCACTCCATGGGGCGTCCGGCCGGTTCGGCAGGGCGCTGGCGCTGACCGGCGCGCTTCTGCTCGGCGGTGGCGCCGCCGTGCTGGCGCCGGCCGCCGCACTCGCCGCGCCCGCCGCACCCTCCGGCAGCGTCGCCGCGACCTTCACCGGGCCGCCGGTCGAGGTGATCGTCCGCTCCGCCGACGGCGCCGGGCCGGACGCGGCCGAGCGCGCGGTGGCCGCGGTCGGCGGGTCCGTCGGCCGGCGGCTGGCGCTCATCGGCGGGCTCACCGCCCGGGTGCCGCGGGACGGGCTGCCGGCGCTGCGCCGCGCCGCCGGGGTCGGTGCCGTCACGGTGAACGCCCCCGTGCGGCTCAACGCAGACACCTGGCAGGCCGACCGGGACGTCAGCTCGCTGCACAACATCACCAAGTACGCCGGCGCGCACGACGCCTGGGGCACCACCGACGCGTCCGGCCGCAAGGTCACCGGCACCGGCGTCGGCGTGGCGCTGATCGACTCCGGGGTCGCCCCGGTGCCCGGCCTCACCGGCGCCGGCAAGATCGTGAACGGCCCCGACCTGTCCTTCGAGTCACAGGCCGACAACCTGCGCTACCTGGACACCTACGGCCACGGCACGCACCTGGCCGGCATCATCGCCGGCCGCGACGACGCGGCCGACCCCGGCGACGGCGAGGCCGACCACTTCGTCGGCGTGGCCCCCGGCGCCCACGTGGTGAGCCTGAAGGTCGCCGCTGCCGACGGCGCCACCGACGTCTCCCAGGTCATCGCGGCCATCGACTGGGTGGTGCAGCACCGCGACGACCCGGGCATGAACATCCGGGTGCTGAACCTGTCCTTCGGCACCGACTCCGCCCAGGACCCGCGGCTCGACCCGCTGTCGCACGCGGTCGAGGTGGCCTGGCGCAAGGGCATCGTCGTGGTCGTGGCGACCGGCAACGACGGCGCCGAGCGCGACACGCTGACCATGCCGGCGGTCAACCCGTACGTCATCGCGGTCGGCGCCGCCGACCCCAACGGCACCACGGATCGCGCCGACGACACCGTGGCCGGGTTCAGCACCCGCGGCAACGCCGACCGCCACGCCGACCTCGTGGCCGCCGGCCGGTCGGTGGTCTCGCTGCGCAACCCCGGCTCGTACGTCGACGCCACCTTCCCCGGCGCCCGGGTCGAGGGCGACCCCACGCAGCGCTTCTTCCGCGGCAGCGGCACCTCCCAGTCCGCCGCCGTGGTCTCCGGGGCGGCCGCCCTGCTGCTGCAGCACCGGCCCACGCTCACCCCGGACCAGGTGAAGAAGCTGCTGACCGACAGCGCCGCACCGATGCCGCGCGCCGACGCGCTGGGCCGCGGCGCCGGCCAGCTGGACGTCGCGCGGGCGCTGCAGGCGGCCACGCCGGCGCCGTCGGCGGCCGCGCAGGGGCACCCCGCGTCGCTGGGCACCGGCTCGCTGGAGGACTCCCGGGGCAGCGCCCACGTGGCCGACTCCGAGACCGGGGTCGAGCTGACCGGCGAGCGGGACATCTTCGGCCGGGCCTGGGACGGTGCCGCGTGGGCCGCGTCGGCCACGCAGGAGCGGAGCTGGACCGGCGGCGCCTTCAACGGCGTGGAGTGGGCCGGCGCCGACTGGACCGGCAGCTCGTGGACGGCCCGTACCTGGAGCGCCCGCACCTGGAGCGCCCGCACCTGGTCCGGCGGCTCCTGGACCGCCCGCACCTGGAGCAACGCCACCTGGACCGCGGCCGGGTGGAGCGCGCGCACGTGGTCGGCCCGCACCTGGAGCGCGCGCACCTGGTCGGCGCGCACCTGGAGCGCCCGCACCTGGAGCAGCGGCTACTGGGCCGCTGGCAGCTGGCGATGACCAGGACGCGGCCGGGACACCCCGCCGGCACCGCCACCCCGCGCGCCGGCCGGCGCGCGGGGTGGTCCCGCGCCGACCGGCGGATCGCGGCGCTCAGCACGCTGCTGGGCGCCGCGACGCTCGCCGCACTCGGGGTCCTGGCCGCGGGCGGGGTCACCTGGCCCTCGACCGGCCTGGCGGCGGCCTGGCTGCCCGGCCTGGTGGCGGTGTTCGCGCTGACCGAGGGCTTCGTCATCCACCTGCACGTACGCCGCGGCGGGCACGCGATGAGTCTCAGCGAGATTCCGATGGTGTTCAGCCTGCTCACCGTCGACCCCGCCCTGGCGGTGCTGGCTCGGGTGGTCGGCGGCGGCGCCGGCCTGGTGCTGGTACGCCGCCAGCGGGGGGTCAAGCTGGCCTTCAACGTGGGGCTGCTGGGCGTGCAGGCGGCCGTGGCGGCGGCCGCCTTCCACGGCCTGGGCGGCACGCCCGGCCAGCTCGGCGGGCGCGAGTGGCTGGCCTCGTACGCGGCCATGTTCCTGGCCGACGCCACCGCGCTGGTCCTGGTCACCGCGGCCATCGCGCTGCACGACGACCCGGGCGAGTGGCGCCGGCTGCCGGCGGCCCTGCGCGGGGTGCCGCTGGTCGCCATCGCCACCACCATCGCGCTGGTCAGCGTCCTGGCGGTGGCCCGCAACCAGTGGGCGATGCTGCTGCTGGGGCTGGTCTCCGTGGTGCTCTACCTGGCCTACCGGGCCTATGTGCGGCAGAGCCAGGGCCACGCCCAGGTGGAGGGGCTGTACGCCTTCACCCGGGCGCTGGACGGCTCGGTGGACACCGGCGACCTCGTGCACATCGTGCTGGACCAGGCGCGCGACCAGCTGCGGGCGGAGACCGCCGAGCTGATCGTGCCGGCCTCCGGCGACCAGCCGGGCACGCGGACCCGGTTCACCGGTACGGGCCAGCTGGACACCGCCGTGCTGACCGCCGGTCCCGGGGACGACTGGTGGCAGCCCGCGCTGCTCGGCGCCCCGGTGCTCTACCGGCCGCCGGCCCGGGGCGGCGCCGGACGCGGCGAGGAGCCGGTCCCCGGCCCGCGCGACGGCCTCGCCGTGGCCGTGCCGTTCGCCGAGGGCACGGCCGCGCTGCTGGTCTACGACAGCCTGCCGGACTCCCCCGACTTCGACGCCGACCGGCTGCGCTTGTTCCAGGCGTTGGCCGGGCACGCCAGCATGGCGCTGGCCAAGGCCAACCTGGTGGACCGGCTGCGCCGGGAGGCCCTGGAGAAGGAGCACATCGCGCTGCACGACGCGCTGACCGACCTGCCGAACCGCCGGCAGTTCAGCCAGCTCGTGGACGCGGCGTTGGCCGACGGCGAGCCGCTGGCCGTGGTGCTGCTCGACCTGGACCGGTTCAAGGAGGTCAATGACGCGCTGGGCCACGACACCGGCGACGCGCTGCTGCGCGAGGTCGGCGGCCGGCTGCTGCGCTGGGTGGGCGAGGCCGGCACGGTGGCCCGGCTGGGCGGCGACGAGTTCGCGGTGCTGCTGCCGGGGCACGGCAGCGCGGCGCAGGTCACCGAGTTCGCCGCCGAGGTGGCCCGGGAGATCGAACGGACCATCCCGCTCGGGCCGCTGAGCCTGAACACCCGGGCCAGCCTGGGCGCCGCGCTGGCCCCGGAGCACGGCACGGACGCGCAGACCCTGCTGCGCCGGGCCGACGTGGCCATGTACGCGGCCAAGGGCGCCCGCACCGGGCTGCGGGTCTACCAGCCGGAGGACGACCAGAACACCCCGCACCGGCTGTCCCTGATCACCGACCTGCGCGGCGCCATCGAGCGCCGCGACCTGCTGGTGGTGTTCCAGCCCAAGCTGGACCCGCGCACCGGCCAGGTCACCGGCGCGGAGGCGCTGGCCCGCTGGCACCACCCGGTGCACGGCAACATCCCACCGGACGAGTTCATCCCGCTGGCCGAGCACTCGGGCCTGGTGCGGCCGCTGACCCTGCACGTGCTGGAGCTGGCGCTGCGCCGCTGCGCGGCCTGGCGGCGCGCCGGCCACGACCTGCACGTGGCGGTGAACCTGTCGGCGAACAGCCTGCTGGACACGACCCTGCCGGACGTGGTGGCGCGGCTGCTCAGTCAGACCGGGTCCCCGGCGTCGGCACTCACCCTGGAGATCACCGAGAGCAGCATCATGGCCGACCCGGCCGGCAGCCGGGTGACCCTGGACCGCCTGCACGAACTGGGCGTCAAGCTGTCGATCGACGACTTCGGCACCGGCTACTCCTCGCTGGGCCGGCTGCGCGAGCTGCCGATCCACGAGATGAAGATCGACAAGTCCTTCGTGCAGCGGATCGCGGTGGACCACCGGGACCGGGCGGTGGTGCGCTCGGCGGTGCAGCTGGGCCACGCGCTGGACCTGGCGGTGGTGGCCGAGGGCGTGGAGGACCAGGACACGTACGCCTACCTCAGCCGCGAGGGCTGCAACCTGGTGCAGGGCTACCTGGTGTCGCGCCCGCTGCCGCCCGACGAGTTCACCGCCTGGCTGGTGAGTCGGGAGAAGTCCCACAACGTGGTGCACCGCCGCTTCACCGCCTGACCGTCCGCCGCGCCGGCAACCCCCTGGCCTCCGGCACGCGCGCCGACCCGGCCTCCGGCACGCAGGCGCGGCTCGCGGCGGAGCCGTAGCCGGCCCGGACCGGGCGCCCGCTGTGCCATCGTGGGGTGATGGCGGCGACGGGGCGGGCCGGGCCACCGGCCCGGCGGCACCGGGCGCGGCTGGCCCTGGCGGCGCTGCGCGACTGGCGGCTGACCGTGGCCCGGGCCGGGTCGCTGCTGCGCAGCGGCGCCACCTCGTTCGTGGTGCTGTCCGCCACGCTGTGGCTGCTGCCCGGCGTGAACGCCAGCGGCCTGGTCGGGATTCTCTGGCTGGTGGTGCTCGTGGCCGCCGTGGGCGCGCTGCTGCGCCCGGTGCTGCTGGCCCTGGCCACCGTGCTGGGCGGGCTGGGTGCGCTGCTGCTGGGCGCCTGCCTGCAGGCCGTCGTGATGTACCTGGCCCTGTGGCTGGACCCGGCGGCCACCGTGTCGCACTTCGGCATGGCGTTCCTGGCCGCGTGGGTGGCGGCCGCGCTGTCGGCGGCCGTGAACTGGGTGGTCGACGCCGGCACCGACGAGGGCTTCCTGAGCGAGACCCTGCGGGGCATGAGCCGCACCGGACCGGCGCCGGGCCCGCGCCCGCCGGGTCTGCTGGTCGTCCAGCTCGACGGGGTGTCCGCCCCGCTGCTGCGCTGGGCGGTCAAGGCCGGCAACCTGCCGCACATCGGCGGCTGGCTACGCGCCGGCAGCCACCGCCTGCGGAGCTGGCACACGGGACTGCCGGCGACCACTCCGGCGGCGCAGGCGGGACTGCTGCACGGGACGGCCCGGCAGGTGCCGGCGTTCCGCTGGTACGAGAAGGACACCGGCCGGCTGGTGGTGGCCAACCGCCCGCGGGACGCGGCCGAGGTGCAGGCCCGCATCTCCACCGGCCGGGGGCTGCTCGCCGGGGGCGGCGCCAGCATCGGCAACGTGTTCTCCGGGGACGCGCCCATCAGCCTGCTGACGGTCAGCGACGCCGCACTGCCGGGTCGCTCCGCGCGCGGCTACGCCGCGTTCATGACCAGTCCGTACGGCTTCGCCCGGGCGGTCGTGCGCGGCGTCGGCGAGCTGGTCAAGGAGCTGCACCAGGCGCGCCGGCAGCGCCGCCGGGACGTCCGCCCCCGGGTCCCGCGCGGCGGCGCCTACCTGCTGCTGCGGCCGGTGACCAACGTGCTGCTGCGGGACCTCAACGTGTCGCTGGTCGCCGAGCAGATGGCCCGCGGCGCTCCGGTGGTCTTCTGCGACTTCGTCGACTACGACGAGGTGGCGCACCACGCCGGTCCGGCCCGCCCGGAGGCGCTGGCGGCCCTGGAGGGCCTGGACCGGGTCGTGGGCATGCTGGAGCGGCTGAACGCGGTGGCGGCCCGGGAGTACGCCATCGTGGTTTTGTCCGACCACGGGCAGAGCCAGGGCGCGACCTTCCGCCAGCGCTACGGGGAGACCCTGGCCGACGCGGTCCGGCGGCTGCTGCGGGCGCCGCCACACCGGGACGACCGGCCCGGCGAGCCCGCCGCACCCGCCGCCGCGATGTCCGACGTGGAGGGGTGGGGGCCGGTCAACGTGCTGCTCACCGGGGTGGCCAACCGGCCCGGACCGGCCGGCGCGGCGACCCGCGCGGCCACCCGGGGATACTCCCGCGAGGGGGAGGTCGCCCTGGGCCCGGCCGAGGCCGAGCAGCGCGCCGTGGCGCACGGTGACCCGGAGCTGGTGGTGGCCAGCTCGGGCAATCTGGCGCTGGTATACCTGACCCGCGCACCGGGCAAGCTGGATCTGGCCACCATCGAGGCGCACTACCCGGGCCTGGTGGCGCGGCTGGCCGCGCACCCGGGCATCGGCGTGGTCGTGGTCGGCTCCGCCGCGCACGGGCCGCTGGCGGTCGGCGCCCGCGGCACGCACCGGCTGCGCGACGGCGTGGTGCAGGGCGAGGACCCGCTGGCGCCGTACGGGCCCCGGGCGGCCGGGGACCTGCTGCGCCACCAGGCCACGGCGCACGTCGGGGACCTCGTGCTGATCAGCGCGGTGGACCCGGACACCGACGAGGTCCCCGCCTTCGAGGAGCTGGTCGGCTCGCACGGCGGGCTGGGCGGCTGGCAGACCGAGGCGGTGCTGGTACACCCGGTCGCGCTGCCGGTGGACGAGGCGGAGCTGATCGGCCCGGAGGCCGTGCACCGGCAGCTGGTCCGCTGGCGCGACGCGCTGGTCGGTCCCGGCGACCGCGCCACGCCCGAGACGGTCAGCCCCGCCGACGGCGCGCGGCCCAGTCAGCCGCCTGTGACGCCAGCACCACGATGACCACCGCCGCCAGCACGCCCTGCCAGGGCCGGGCGAACACCGCGCCGCCGAGCACGCCGACCGCGGCGTACACCACCGACCACACCAGACAGGCCGGCGCGTTCGCCCAGGCGAAGCCGCGCCAGTCCAGGCCGGCGAGTGCCGCGGCGACCAGCACCGGCAGCCGCCCACCGGGCAGCAGCCGGGACACCAGGAGGACCCTCACCCGCCGGTGCCGCAGCCGCTCGCCCAGGGCGGCGAGCCGCCGGTCGTCGCGCAGCCACCGCAGCCGGCGGGCGAGCCGCTCACCGCCCCACCGGCACAGCCCGTAGGTCACCAGGTCACCGACGTAGGCGCCGAGCGCTCCGGCGGCGACCACCAGCGGCACCGCCGCGAGATGGACGTGCACGGCGTACGCGGCCGCCCCGCTGACGGCGGCGCCGGTCGGCACCACCGGCACGACGGCGCCGAGCGCGACGACCACGAGCAGCGACGCCAGGACGCCGGGCAGCGCCGTCACCCGGCCGCCCGGACGGACCGGAGTTCCCCGAGGGGGCGGGCGCCCCACACCGACCCGGTCGGCGCTTCGGGCCGCCCCGCGGCCGGGAACCGGCCCCGCTCGCCGTGCTCGCTCACGGCAGCCGCAGGCTCTGGCCGGGGTCGAGCAGGTGCACCCGGGTGCCGGGGGCCGCCCGCGCCACGGCGTGGATGAACCGCACGCCGGGGGCATGGAAGCGGTCGGGTCGCACCCGGTCACAGCCGATCGGCCACAGCGTGCCGAAGTGGATCGGCACGGCGCGGCGCGGCCCCGCCCGGCGTACCGCCTCGGCCGCCCCCTCGGGGTCCAGGTGCCCGACGCCCAGCGT
>DATMJT010000206.1:0-6475 GCA_035553735.1 Pilimelia sp. | reverse complement strand
CCCCCGGGCAGGGCGGCGGCGCCGAGCCGGCTCGGCAGCGCCGGGGGCGCCTCCGCCCAGCCGCCACCGGCCGCCGGGGCGGCGGCGGGCTCGGGCGGCGCGCCCCCGGCGCGGGGCCGGGTGAGCACGTGGTCCCGCCCGCGGGACCGGGGCAGTACCAGGATGTCGTTCGGCAGGTTGACATGGGCCACCGTGCCGCCCTCGACGTTGTTGCGCAGCTCCACGCTGATGCCGTAACGGGCGGCCAGCCGGCCGACCACGGCGAGACCCATCAGGCGGAAGGCGCCGACGTCGACCGCCGGCGGCTCGGCCAGCCGGCGGTTGAGCGCCTCCAGCTGCTCCTCGCTGATCCCCAGGCCCCGGTCCTCGATCTGCACCAGCACGTAGTCGCGGATCCGGCGGGCCTCCGCGACGACCACCGTGTTGGGCGGGGAGAACCGGGTCGCGTTGTCCAACAGCTCGGCCAGGAGCCGCACCACGTCGTTGACCGCCGGCGCGGCCACCGAGATGTCGTAGTCGATGGTGCCGAACTCGATCCGGTTGTACAGCTCCACCTCGGACTGCGCGGCGCGCAGCACGTCGATCAGCAGGCCGTCCTCGCGGCGCGGGGCGGTGGAGTCCGCGCCGGCCAGCACGAGCAGGTTCTCGTCGTTGCGGCGCATCCGGGTGGCGAGGTGGTCGAGCTGGAACAGCTGGGCCAGGCGCTTGGGGTCCTCCTCCGTGCGCTCGATCTGGTCCAGCTCGCCGATCATCCGGTCCACCAGCGACTGGCTGCGCCGGGCCAGGTTGAGGAACATCGTGGAGACGCTGGTCCGCAGCGCGGCCTGCTCCGCCGCGATCCGGATCGCCTCCCGGTGCACCACGTTGAACGCCTGCGCCACCTGGCCGACCTCGTCGCGGTTGGGCAGTCGGATGGGGTCGCGAACGCCCCGGGCGATGTCCTCCACCGCGCCGTCGTCGAGGTTGCGGGCGTCGCGCAGTCGCGCCACGACCTCGGGCAGTTCGTGCCCGGCCACCGCCAGCGCGCCCTCGCGCAGCCGGCTCAGCGAGCGGACCAGCGAGCGGGCCAGCACCACGGCCAGCGCCACGGCGACGACCAGCGCCACCACGAGCAGGACAGACTCGATGAGCACCTGGCGCAGCACGTCGCTGCGCACCGCGTCGGCCTGGGCCAGCAGGTCTCCGTGCAGCCGCACCTCGGCCCAACGCATCAGGTCGTTGACCGCGCCGATGGCCCGGTTGGCGTCCTCGGCGGTGATCCGCGGCTGCGCGCCGACGGAGCGGGCGATCTCCGTGGACACCTGGTCGGCGAGGATCACGGCGTCACCGGTGACGGTGGTGTTGACCAGCGCCCGCTGGCCCACGCTGGCCGCCACGGAGAAGGCCAGCAGGGCCTCCTGCTGGCTGGTCAGGGTGGCGGTGAACGAGGAGAACTGCTCGGCGTCGAGCCGGCCGCCGCTGAGCAGGCCGGCGAACGCCACCGCCTGCTCCTCCGCGGTGGCCGCCTTGGCCCGGGAGAACGCCGCCGCGGCGCGCAGGCCCTCGGCCAGCTCGCCCTCGCCGGCGATCTGCCCGAGCACCTCGCCGTACGCCGCCAGGTCGCCGAGGATGACGCCGTACCGCAGGACCACCTCGGACACCGAGACCTGGCGGTTGCCCAGCACCTCCTGCCGGGTGGCGTTGAGCGTGGCCAGGTGCTCGTCGATGCGGGCCAGCCGGGCGCCGACCGCGGGCGGCACCGCGCCGACGGCCTGGCGGGCCGACTGGTAGGCGGCGATCCGCTCGTCGGTGCGGCGCACCTGGGTGTTGTAGGCGTCCGGGTTCTGCCCGCTCGACGCGCTGAGCAGCTGCGCCGCGGCCATCCGCTCGCGGTGCGCGTCGTGTGCCAGCGCCGACACGTCGCCGGCCAGCCCGGTGAGCGAGCGCACCAGCGTGGCCTCCGCGGCGCGGCTGCCGCTCTCCGCCAGGCGGGCGGCGCCGAGGGCCACCACCGCGGCCACGGGGACGATGAGGATGAGCCCCAGCTTCGAGCGGATCTTGGTGTCGCGCAGCCGTGGCAGCCACCGGCGCTGACGACCCCGCGCCGGCCCCCCGGACTCGGGCATGGTCGTAGGTCGGGTGCTCACGACATCGCCTCCGTGTTCCTCCACGCGCGACAATTTCGTCCCCGCGATCCGACCGCACGACCGGTCCGGGACCCATGCGCGGCGAACGCCACACTCGGCCCGGCCGCGATTTCATCAGACTCGCGCCCGGTTGTGAAGCCTTCGCTGACGTCATTGTGTCGTCGACTGTCGGGCAGCGGCGGCCGAGCGTGGCGGACCGTGTACAACGGACCGTCGTCGGAGCCTGGTGACCTGCCCGGACAGTGCTCTAGCCCAGACGCCGGGCAAACCCCTCCCGATGGCGGCCAACGTCGCCGCCGCCGCTGCGATTCGCACCCGACGATATCGATCCCCCGGAGCCTAGCAACGAACGGGAATCCCCAACAGCGGGGTGGCCCCGGCGGGATCCTTGAAACGGCAAAGGTTAACGTCACGCAATCACCGTCGCCGTGGTACTTCCGTCCACCCGGTGCCGGGCCGGCTTGACCGGCGCGCCGGACGTTGACAAGGTTCTCCCGGCTCCGGCAATCGACCGCCGAACCGGCCCCGGTGCCCGAGGAGGACTGACTTGAGGGCTATCCGTACCGCCGCGCTCGCGTGCGCGACGCTGCTCGTCGCCGGCGGCCTCGTCGGCTGCGACCTGGCCAGCGAGCCCGCGGACACCCGCGACGTGGTGATCGCCGCGGACCTGGAGCTGACCGGCGCGGCGGCGGCCATCGGCAGCGCCTACGACCGGGCGCTGCGGCTGAAGGTCGACCAGCTCAACGACTCCGGTGTGCTCGGTGAGCGACGGATCCGGCTGGAGGTGCGGGACAACCGCTCTGACGTCAACCTGTCGGTCAAGAACATCGGGGACTTCACCAACAACCCCGAGGTGACCGCGCTGATCACCGGGGCGTGCAGCCGGTGCCTGGTGGCCGCCGCGCGGACCATCAACGACCGCAAGGTGCCGACCATCGCGCTGGCGCCGGCCTCCGCGGTCAGCAGCCCGGTGGCCGACCGGCGCTACGTGTTCAAGGTCGCGCCCAACGCCGCGGACAGCGCCGCCGCGCTGATCGGCGAGCTGCGCCGGCAACGGGTGAAGACGGTCGGCCTGCTGCTCACCGACGACCCGTACGGCGCCGACGGCAGCGCGGCGATGGGCACCGAGCTGGCCAAGGCCGGCATCGACCTGGTGGCCAGCCGTCGGGTCAAGACCACGGACACCGACGTGAGCCAGCCGGTCGCCGCCCTGGCGCGGGCCAAGCCGGACGCGATCGTGGTGTGGACGTTCGCCGAGCAGGCCGGGCTGGCCGCGACGGCGGCGAAGGCCGCGAAGTTCAAGGGACAGCTGTTCTTCGACGCGGCGGCGGCCGGCGACCTCTTCCTGGCCAAGGGGGTGGCCGATGCCGCGGACGGCACCCGGATGGTGTTCGTGCAGAGCATGGTCATCGACGACGTGATCGCGACGACCCCGACGAAGGCCGCCCGCAAGCAGTGGTTCCGGGACTACACCGCCCGGCACGGCAGCTACTTCGGGTACGCGTCGTTCGCGGCCGACGCCGTACAGCTGGTCACCGACGCGGTGCTGCGCGCCGGGAGCGACCGGGCCCACATCCGGGACATCCTGGAGACCAGCCAGCTGGACGGGCTCTCGGGGCCCATCCGGATGACGCCGGACAACCACTCCGGCCTGATGCCGCAGGCCCTGACGCTGCTGGTGGTGCGCAGCGGCCGGTGGCGGCTGGCCAGCTGAGCAGCCCGCGCCCGGCGCGAGCCCAGCGCCCGGCGCGAGCCCAGTGCCCCGCGTCAGCCCAGTGCCCCGCGTCAGCGCAGCGCCCGGCGCCCGGCGCCGTGGGTCACACGGCGGCGCCGGGCGCGGGGTGGGCACCGGGCCCTAGCGCTGCGAGGTGGTCTCCCGGACCCAGGGCAGCAGCAGCCGCTCGGCGAGCACGACGGCGTAGAACAGCGGGATGCTGATCAGCGCCACCAGCACGATGGCGGCGAGCGCGGTCGGGGTGTCGCCGATGCCGCTGGTCGACAGGATCACGAAGCCGAGCCCGCCGTCCACTCCCGACTGGAACTCGCCGATCACCGCCCCCACCGCGGCCAGCGGCATCCCGACCTTCAGACCCACGAAGATCTGCGGCAGCGCCGCCGGGAAGCGGATCTTCACGAAGGTGTGCCAGCGGCTGGCCGACAGCGAACGGGACAGCTCGGCCAGCTCCGCGGGCGTCGACATCAGCCCGGTCGCGGTGGACAGCACGATCGGGAAGAAGCAGAGCAGGAAGACCATCACGGTCACCGGCTTCTCGCCGAACCCGAGCCAGGCGACCAGCATCGGCGCGAGCGCCACCTTGGGGATCGCGTTGACGCCCACGAGCAGCGGGTAGAACATCCGCTCCACGACGGCCGAGCCGGCGATGACCAGGCCGAGCAGCAGCCCGGCCGCCACCGACCAGGCGAAGCCCAGCACGGTGCGGCGCAGCGTGACCCAGGTCTGCTCCAGCAGGTAGCCGGGGAGCCTGCGGAACGCGTCCCACACCTCGTTGGGCGGCGGCAGGATCACCGTCTTGATGTCGAACACCAGGGTGGCCAGCCACCACCCGGCGCCGGCCAGCAGCAGGCCGGCGGCGGGCAGCAGCACCGAGTTGAGCCGCCCGGCGGCCCGCCCGCCGGGCGCGGAGCGCAGCCCGGCGGCGCGCGGCAGGGTCGGGGTGTCGGTAGTCATGGCACTCTCCAGGGTGTCCGGCCACCGGCCGGCGCGGCCGCGGACGCGGGCGGCGGCGGCCGCCCACGTCGCCCGCGGCGGCGCGCGGCGCGGCTCAGGCCTTGGGCACCAGGTCGAAGTTGACGAGCTGCTCGGGGGTGATCCCGGCGGGGATGGCCCCGGCGCCCTGGAGGATCGCGATGCTGCGGGCCACCCGCTGGCTGTCCAGGGCGCCCACCGGCGCGCCGGAGCCGCTGGAGCGCACGTACGGGCCCATCAGCTCCAGCTCCGCGGCGGCCGGCTCCGCCTTCTGCGCCGGCACCGCCCGCACCAGGCTCCGCGCGCACTCCTGCGGGTCGTCGATCGCGGCCTGCAGTCCCTTGAGCAGCGCGCCGGTGAACCGCTTGACCAGGTCGGGGTTCTCCTTGGCCAGCTTGGTCTGCGTCACCAGGGTGTTGCCGTACAGGTCGGTGAGGTGGTCGCTGTAGGGCAGGACCACGGCCTTACGGCCCTGGGCCGCCGACTCGATGGTCGGCTTGCCCACCACGAACTGGCCGATCGCGTCCACGGCGCCGGTGGCCAGACTGGACGGCAGCGTCGGGGGCTGGGCCGGCACCCACGTCACCTTGCTGGCGTCGACGCCGGCCAGCTTGGCGTAGGTCGGGAACAGCAGCCCGATCACCGACCCGGGCGGGTCAGCGATCTTCTTGCCCTCCAGGTCCTTGGGCGCGCTGATGCCCTTGCCCTCCAGGGACATGACCGCGACCAGGGTGCGCTGCTGGATCGCCGCCACCGCGGTGAAGTCCCTGGCCGCGCCCTTGCCGTACTGCAGCAGGGCACCGGTGAAGTCGACCGGGGTGAAGTGCGCCTGACCACTGGAGATCTGCTTCAGGTTGTCGCCAGTGCCGGAGCCGGGCTTGATCTCGACGTCGATGCCGGCCTCGTCGAAGAAGCCCTTGTCCTTGGCCAGGTAGACGTACGAGTCGCGGCCGAACGTACCGAAGGAGGTGAGGTAGGTCACCTTATCTCGGGGTCGCGCGCCGTCGTTGGTGCTGTCGCCGCTGTCCGAGTCACCGCAGCCTGCCGCGAGCAGCGCGGTGGCGAGCGCCGTGGCGGCGAACGCACGGGTCAGCCTTCTCATGGACACCGTTCCTTCCCAACGTGAGGGGATGTTGAGGCGGTCGGTCGGCGCGCTGAGGGGGCGCGGCCGCCCGCTGGCGAGGTGCGAGTTCGTTGGCCGGGCATCAGGGTACGAGAGTTAGATCGCAATCACGAGGGGTCAGCTTAAACAGGAGTCCTGCTCACTTCCTAGGTCTGTTCGTCGGATACCCGACGCGATAGCGTGTGGACGACGAGTGCGCACGGGGCCGTCCGTCGCACGTCGACGCTCGGGAGCCCGCAGATGATTCGACTGCTGGGCGTCTCCCGCACCTTCACCGGCCGGTCCGGCCCCGTGGAGGCCCTGCGCGAGATCGCCCTCGACGTCCCCGATGGACAGTTCGTCGCCGTGGTCGGGCGCTCGGGCTGCGGCAAGTCCACGCTGCTGCGCATCATCGCCGGCCTGCTGCCGCCGACCTCCGGCCAGGTGGTCATCGACGGCGCCCCGGTGACCGGCCCCCGGCGCGACGTCTCGATGATGTTCCAGCGGCCCGCGCTGCTGCCCTGGCGGTCGGTGCTGGAC
>DATMJT010000205.1:0-3265 GCA_035553735.1 Pilimelia sp. | reverse complement strand
CCGGGTGGTTGAGCGCCGCCGCGTTCTGCGCCTCCCGGCGGAAGCGCTCCTGGAAGGTCTTGTCGCGGGCCAGGTCGGTACGCAGCATCTTGATCGCGACGTCCCGCCCGAGGCGCAGGTCGCGTCCCCGGTGCACCTCGGCCATCCCGCCGTAGCCGAGCAGCTCGCCGACCTGGTACCTGTTCCCCAGCAGGCGGGCCTGCGCAGTCATGTCAGCCGTCGTCCTTCGCGTCGTCCGGTCATGCTCACTATGCCTCGTTCCGGCCCGCGAGGCCGAACCCGCCGCCCGCCGGGCCCGGCGCGCCGACGCCGCGTACGGCGGGCGCCGGCCCGGCGGCCAGGCCGGTGCGCGCCGGCCCCACGGCCAGGCCGGCGCGAGCCGGCCGGTCGCCGGCGGGGCCCGCCGGCCGCAGCGAACTCGCCGACTGGTCGGCCAGCACCTTGATAAGCCCCGCGCAGGCGGCCACCAGCAGCACGCCGACCACGACGACGGTGACGATGAGGCCGGTGCGGCCACGGCCGCCGCCGCGCGCCGCCGCACCGGCAGCCGGGCGGAGCCGGTAGCCCGGCGCCAGCCCGCCGGAGGTCGGGCGCGGCGCGCTGACCGGGGTCGCGCCACCGGGGCCGGGCCATGGGGGCGCCGTGGCTGGCCGGGACGGGCCGGAACCGGGTCGGGCCGGCGGCGTCGCGGACCGGCCGGGGGCGCCGATCGGGCCGGTGCCCGGTCCGGCCACGATGCGGGGGCCGCCGGGCCCCAGCGGTCCGGACGCCGACGGATACCCGGCCGGTGACCCGGGCGCCGCGGGACGGTGGCCCAGCGGCGGCGGGCGGGTCGGCGTACCGGGCACGGCACCGGTCCGGGGCCCGGTGCCTCCGCCGGCCGGCGGCCCGCCCGCCGCGGGCGCCGCCCCGGCGGGCCCGGCCGACAGGGTCACGGCCGCCTGCCGGGCCACCGCCGCCAGCGTCGCGGCCGTCGGCCAGCGCCCGGCCGGGTCCTTGGCCATGGCCCGCTCCACGATCGCCCGCACGGCGGGCGGGATGTCGCCGGGCAGCGGCCGGGGCACCTCGCGGACGTGCTTGAGTGCGATCTCCAGCGGATTGTCGCCCTCGAAGGGGCGGTGCCCGGCCAGGCACTGGTACGCCACCACGCCCAGGGCGTACACGTCCGAGGCGGCGGTCGCGGTGCCGCCGGCGGCCTGCTCCGGCGAAATGTAGGAGGCCGTGCCCAGCACCGACCCGGCGGCGGTGAGCTGCCCGACCATCGCCGAACGGGCGATGCCGAAGTCGGTGAGCACCAGGGTGCCGTTGGGCCGCACCAGCAGGTTGCCCGGCTTCACGTCCCGGTGCACGATGCCCTTCTCGTGCGCCGCGTGCAGGGCGTCGGCGGCCTGGGCCACCAGCGCCATGGTGCGCGACGGCGTCAGCCGCCGCACCCGGCTCAGCGTGCGCGACAGCGCGTCGCCCTCGACGTACTCCATCACCAGGAAGGCGATCTGCTGATCGCTGCCGTAGTCGTAGACGTCGACCACGCCGGGGTGGTTGATGGTGGCCATGGTGCGGGCCTCGCCCCGGAAGCGCTCGGCGAAGCCCGGCTCGTTCAGCAGGGCCGGCAGCAGGATCTTGACGGCCACCGTCCGGCCGAGCACCTCGTCGGTGCCCCGCCACACGTCGCCCATCCCACCGCTGGCGATGCGCTCGTCGAGCCGGTAGCGGTTGCCGAGGAGCACGCCCGGGCTGAGCATCTCAGCCGCCCACCCGGTCGCGGAGCACGGCCCGCATGACCCGCCCCGCGATCCGGGTCGCCTCGGCGCTGCCGCCCGCGCCCGCCTGCTCCAGCAGCACCGCCACCGCGGAGATCGGCTTGCCGTCCTTCAGCACGAACCCGATGAACCAGCCCTGGTCCTTGTCGTTGTCGCCGCCCTCGGCGGTGCCGGTCTTGCCGCCCACCTCGGCGCCCTCGATCTGGGCGTTGGTGCCGGTGCCCCGCTGGACCACCGAGACCATCATCTCGCGCAGCTGCCGGGCCACGTCCGCGCTGACCGAGCGGCGCAGCTGACGGGGCGCGGCGGTCTCCACCGGGCGCCGGCCCGGGTCCAGCAGGCTCTTGACCACGTACGGGTGCATCTGCACGCCGTCGTTGGCCACGGCGGCCGCGATCAGTGCGCCCTGCATGGGGGTCATCGCCACGTCGTTCTGGCCGATCGAGGACTGGGCGACCACGGGCGGGTCCGGCTGCCCGTCGGGGCGCAGCATGCCGCCGGTCTTGCTGGCGGCCACCGGCACGCCGCCGCCGCCCAGCTCGCCGCAGGTCAGCTCCTCGTCGCCGAAGCCGAAGTCGCGGGCCTTGGCCTTGAGCGTCTCGGGGCCCAGCTTGACGCCGAGCCGGGCGAAGCCGGTGTTGCACGACTCGGTCAGCGCCTCCTTGAGCGTCACCCGGGACTCCGGGCAGATCGACGGGTGGGCGTTGCCCATGGCCCTGGTGGTCTGCGGCGGGGTGTACGTCGGGCCGGCGGGGATCGCGGTGTCCGGAGTGTGGCCGTTCTCCAGGGCGGCCGCCGCGACGACCACCTTGAACGTGGAGCCGGGCGGGAAGATCTCCCCCACGGCCCGGTTGCGCAGCGGACCGGCCGGGTTCTGCTCCAACCTGCGATAGGCCGCCGCGGCCTCCTCGGTGTCGTGGCTGGCCAGCGGGTTCGGGTTGAAGCTGGGCAGGGAGACCATGGCCTGCACCGCCCCGGTGGCCGGGTCCAGCGCCACCACCGCGCCCTTCTTGGCGCCGACGCGGTTCTCCGACAGCTCCCGGTACGCGGTCTCCTGCGCGCGCCGCGAGATGGTCAGCAGCACGTGCCCGCCGCCGGTCTTCTCCCGGCGGAACTGGTCGCGGAGGCGGTCGATGACGAACCGGTCGGCGGTGCCGGCCAGGAACTCGTTCTCGTACCGCTCCACCCCGGTGGCGCCCAGGTTCACCGGCTTGTAGCCCACCACGTGCGCATACGCGGGCCCGAACGGGTAGCTGCGCAGGTACTTCAGCTCGCCGGAGGTGGCCTTGCTGACGGCCAGGCCCTTGCCGTCGGCCTCGACGACGCCGCGCTGGCGCTCGTACTCCTCGACCTGGACCCGGCCGTTGTAGGGGCTGGTGCGGTAGTGCTCGCCGCGCACGGCCTGGACCCAGTTGAGGTTGGCGAAGAGCAGGCCGAACAGCACGAGCACGACGACGCCGACCCGGCGCAGGGGCGCGTTCACCGCTTGATCACCTCCGTGGGGG
>DATMJT010000204.1:0-6724 GCA_035553735.1 Pilimelia sp. | reverse complement strand
CCATGCTGCAGGACATCGCGATCCTGACCGGCGGCCAGGTCATCGCCGAGGAGGTCGGCCTCAAGCTCGACAACGCCGGGCTCGAGCTGCTCGGCCGGGCCCGCAAGGTCGTCGTCACCAAGGACGAGACGACGATCGTCGACGGCGCCGGCGATGCGGACCAGATCGCGGGGCGGGTCAACCAGATCCGCAACGAGATCGAGAAGACCGACTCGGACTACGACCGCGAGAAGCTCCAGGAGCGCCTCGCGAAGCTGGCCGGCGGCGTCGCCGTCATCAAGGCCGGCGCGGCCACCGAGGTCGAGCTCAAGGAGCGCAAGCACCGCATCGAGGACGCCGTGCGCAACGCGAAGGCGGCCGTCGAGGAGGGCATCGTCGCCGGCGGCGGCGTCGCGCTCATCCAGGCCGGTGCGGGCCTGTTCGAGGGCCTCGGCCTGGACGGTGACGAGGCCACCGGTGCGAACATCGTCAAGGTCGCGCTGGAGGCCCCGCTCAAGCAGATCGCCATCAACGCCGCCACCGGCGAGTACATCGACCTGATCGAGGCCGGGATCATCGACCCGGCGAAGGTCACGCGCTCCGCGCTGCAGAACGCTGCGTCGATCGCGGCGCTGTTCCTCACCACCGAGGCCGTGGTGGCGGACAAGCCCGACAACGAGAAGGCACCGGCGGCCGCCGGCGACCTCAACGTGTAGGCAACCGGGGCCCGCGGTGGTGGTCGGCCACCACCGCGAGTGGCGCGCGTGCCGGGCCGGCGACCGACCGCCTGTCGGTTCGCGGCGGCGCCGGCCCGGCACGGCGACCGGGACGTGACGCTGCGGGAGGAGTCTGTGAACGCTGTGCTGGTGGAGTCGCAGGATCGGGACGGCGTCGCGGCGGCGCCCGTCGCCGACCCGGGCGGGCCGGCGGCCGGGGTGGAGCGGCCGCTGCGGATCGCCATGGTGGTGCCGCCGTATTTCGAGGTTCCGCCGGCCGGTTACGGTGGGGTGGAGTCCGTGGTGGCCGACCTCACGGACGCCCTGGTCGCCCGGGGCCACGACGTGACGCTCATCGGCGCCGGCCGCCCGGGCACCCGCGCCCGTTTCGTACGGCTGTGGGACGCGCCCATCCCGCACCGACTGGGCGAGCCGTTCCCCGAGGTGGTGCACGCGGCGCTGGTGCGCCGGGCCGTGCAGGAGCTGGTCCGCGGCCCGGGGCTGGACATCGTGCACGACCACACGCTGGCCGGGCCGCTCAACGCCCCCGCGTACGCCGCCGCGGCGCTGCCCACGGTGGTGACCATGCACGGCCCCGTGGACGAGGACCTCTACCGGCTCTACCGGGCGCTCGGCCCGGACATCGAGCTGGTGGCGATCAGTGAACGGCAACGGCAGCTCGCCCCGGACCTGCACTGGACCGGCATGGTGCACAACGCGATCCGGGTCGACACCTTCCCGTACCGGACGGCCAAGGGCGACTTCGCGCTGTTCCTCGGGCGCTTCCACCCGCAGAAGGCCCCGCACCTGGCCCTGGAGGCGGCGCACGCCGCCGGCCTGCCGCTGGTGCTGGCGGGCAAGTGCGCCGAACCGATCGAGCGCGAGTACTTCGACCGCGAGGTGGCGCCCCGGCTCACCGCCAGCGACCGGGTCCTCGGCGTGGCCGACGCGCGGGCCAAGCGGGAGCTGCTGGCCCAGGCGCGCTGCCTGCTCTTCCCGATCCGCTGGGAGGAGCCGTTCGGGATGGTCATGATCGAGGCGATGGCGTGCGGCACCCCGGTGGTCGCGCTGCGCGGCGGCGCGGTGCCCGAGGTGGTGATCGACGGCGTCACGGGGTACGTCTGCGAGGACCCCGCCGAGCTGCCCGGCGCCCTGCATCGGCTGGACGCCCTGGACCCGGCCGCCTGCCGGCGCCGGGTGGTCGAGCACTTCGACGTGGACGGGCTGGGGGCGGGGTACGAGGCCGTCTACCGCCGGGTTCTGGCCCGGCGCAGCGCGGCGGACGGCCCGGCGCGGGTCCGCGACCGCGCGCCCGCCGCCTCGGGCGCGGACGCGCTGGAGCTGCTGCGCCGCGAGTACGGCGACCTCGACGCCGCACTCGACCAGCGGTACGACCGCGCACTCGAGCAGCGCGACGGGCGGCACGGGCACCGCGGTGGCGGCGACGCCGCCCGGCGGTCGACCCCCGGCCCGGCCCGTACGGTGGACGCCTGACGCCGGCCGGGCGGCCCCGCTGCCGGCGCGCCGACCCGGCGCCGACGGCCGCCGCAGGTCCGGACCCGCCAGCCACCGAACCGGGACGCCCACGGTCGCCCTCCCGCGCTCGCCGGTCGGTGGGCCTACGCCGCCGGAGGATCCGCGCGGCCGGTGACCGCCCCCGTCAGCGGCGCAGCGTCCGCGCCACGACGGCGGCGCCCCCGGCCGCGACCGCGGCGGCCGCCAGCAGGACGTCGCGGTGCTCGGCCGCCCACCACTGCAGGCTGGAACTGCGGGCGCGGTCGTCGAAGGAGCCGTGCGCGCCGAAGTCGGGGCCGCCGGAGTCGTCCACGGGCTCCCAGAGGTTCGCCGGCTGGTCCGGGCGGCGGTCCTGCTCGGTCTGCTGGGCGCCATAGCCGTTGCGCGCCAGATGCCGGTCCAGCAGCCACGGGGCCAGCCGGTTGCCGAGGATGGCCCGCACCGTGGCGCCACCCACCCAGTACTCGCGCCGATGCGGGTGCGTGGCGGCGAAGAGCACCGCCCGGGCCGCCAGCTCGGGCTGGAAGATCGGCGGGACGGGCTGCGCGTGCTTGGGCAGCCGCGACAGCAACCAGTCGAACTGTGGGGTGTTGACCGCCGGCAGCTGCACCATCGTCACGTGCACGCCGGCCCGGTCGTGCATCAGCTCCGTGCGCAGTGCCTCGGTGAACCCCTTGACCGCGTGCTTGGCCGCGCAGTACGCCGTCTGCAACGGGATTCCCCGGTACGCCAGCGCCGAGCCGACCTGGACAATCGTGCCTTGGCGTCGGGGCAGCATGCTGCGCAGCGCGGCCCGGGTGCCGTTGACGTAGCCCAGGTAGGTCACCTCGGTGACCCGGCGGAACTCGTCGGGGTCGATCTCGGTGAACGGGGCGAAGACGCTGCTGAACGCGTTGTTGACCCAGCAGTCGATGGGGCCGAACTCCGCCTCCACCCGGTCCGCCGCCGCCAGCACGGCGTCGGGGTCCGCAACGTCGACCGGCACGGCGGCGGCCTGCCCGCCGGCGCGCCGCACGTCCTCGGCGGCCGCCGACAGGCCCGCCTCGCCCCGGGCGAGCAACCCGACGCTGCAGCCGCGCCCGGCGAACCGGCGGGCGACCGCCCGGCCCACGCCCGCGCTCGCCCCGGTGATCACCACGACCTGTGGCGTGCGCTGCTGCGCCATGGTGTTCTGGCCTCCCTGTCCGGCGAACGGCGGACCCGCCGCGGCTAGCTCTTCCGGGCCTGCCGGGTCCGCCGGTCGTTGGCCTTCTGGATGGCCTCCACCAGATCGGGCTTGTTCATCCTCGACCGGCCGTGGATCTCCAGCCTCCTCGCCACCTCCATCAGGTGTTTCTTGGTGGCGGCGGCGTCCACCCCGCCGGCCGTCTCGCCGGCCGAGCCGCGCCCGCCCGCGGCCTTGGCGTCGCTGGGGCCCCTGCGACCCTTGGGCTCCCAGTGGTCGCCCACCTTCTCGAAGGAGTGCTTGACGGCCGCGAACGCCGTGCGGTGGGCGCGCTCGCCCTCGCCGTAGGTCTCCACGGCCGAGTCGTGCGCCTTGACGAACGTCTCCTGCGCCTTCCTCGGCGACCGCCTCAGCGTGCTGGGCATGTCCTCGCGTGCCGGCATCGTCCCCCCTTTCCGTGGGATGTCGGCTGGCATCGACAGCTGCGCCCCGTGGGATGTCGACGGGAACCGACGGCGGTGCCCCGTGCCACCGCTATGCCCGAGGACGGCCGCGGTAAACCGGCGGACCCGCGCGGCGGCCGCCCGGCCGGTGGCGGGTACGGCTCCGGCGTCGCCTGCCGGCCCATGGACGGCCCGACAGGCGTGGGCCAAGGCCCCTCGGTCGACGCTTGCCATATACCCCTACCGGGTATAGGTTGGTACGCGGAGGTGATAGCCGTGTCGACCGATCACACCGGACACCACGCCGGTCACGAAAAGCACACCGGCCACGACCCGGAGATGTTCCGCCGGAGGTTCTGGCTGAGCCTGGCCCTGACCGTCCCGATCATGGCGACCAGCCACATGGTGATGGACTGGTTCGGCTACGGACTGGACTTCCCGGGCAGGTCCTGGGTGGGGCCCGTACTCGGCTCGGTGGTCTTCCTCCACGGCGGCTGGCCGTTCCTGGTCGGCGGTGTCCGCGAGCTGCGACACCGGGCCCCCGGGATGATGCTGCTGGTCTCGATGGCGATCACCGTCGCCTACGCGGCGTCGGTGGCGACGAGCCTGGGCGCGTTCGCGCTGGACTTCTGGTGGGAGCTGGCCGCCCTGGTGACCATCATGCTGCTCGGGCACTGGCAGGAGATGAAGGCGATCGGCCAGGCGCGGGGCGCCCTGTCCGCGCTGGCCGCGCTGCTACCCGACGACGCGGAGCGCCTGGGCACCGACGGCGGCGTCGCGCGGGTGCCGCTGGCCGACCTCCGGGTCGGCGACACCGTGCTGGTGCGCTCGGGCGCGCGGGTGCCCGCCGACGGGCGGATCGTCGAGGGCGCCGCGGCGCTCGACGAGTCGATGGTCACCGGGGAGTCCCGGCCGGTGCCCCGCGGCGTGGGCGACCGGGTGGTGGCCGGCACCGTGGCCACCGACTCCGCGCTGCGGGTGCGCGTCGACGCCGTCGGCGAGGACACCGCGCTGGCCGGGATCGGCCGGCTCGTCGCGCAGGCGCAGGCCGCCGGCGGACGGGCCCAGGCGCTGGCCGACCGGTTCGCTGCCCTGCTGTTCTACGTCGCCACCGCCGCCGCGGCGGTCACCGCCCTGGCGTGGTGGGCGCTGGGCAGCGTCGACCAGGCCGTCGTGCGTACCGTGACGGTCCTGGTGATCGCCTGCCCGCACGCCCTGGGCCTGGCCATCCCGCTGGTGGTTGCCCTGTCCACCGCCGTGTCGGCCCGGGCCGGGATCCTGGTCAGGGACCGCCTCGCCCTGGAGCGGATGCGCACCGTGGACGCCGTGCTGTTCGACAAGACCGGCACGCTCACCATGGGGGCCCACACCGTCACCGCGACGGAGACCGTGGCGGGGACCAGCGAGGACGAGGCCCTGCGGATCGCCGCGGCCGTCGAGGCCGACAGCGAGCACCCGCTGGCCCGGGCGATCGTCGCGGCGGCCGACGGGCGGGGACCGCGGGCCGCGGCGAGGGGCTTCCGCTCGCTGACCGGCCGGGGCGTGCAGGCGTTCGTGGACGGCACGGCGTACGCCGTCGGCGGCCCGGCCCTGCTGCGCGAATTCGGCGCCACCGTGCCGGAAGAGCTGGCCGCGCGTACCGCGGCGTGGTCGCGGCGCGGTGCGGCGGTGCTGCACCTGATACGCCTGCCCGAAACCGGCGCGCAGGTCATGGGAGCGTTTGCGCTGGAGGACCAGGTCCGGCCCGAGGCCCGCGAGGCCATCGCGCAGCTGCGCGCCCAGGGCATCCGGAAGATCGTCATGATCACCGGAGATGCCCGGCCGGTGGCCGAGGCGGTCGCGGCCGACCTCGGCCTGCGCCCGGGGGTGGATGAGGTGTTCGCCGAGGTGCTGCCGGCCGACAAGGACCGCACGGTGGCCGAGCTACAGGCCCGCGGGCTGACCGTGGCGATGGTCGGCGACGGGGTCAACGACGCTCCGGCGCTGGCCCGCGCCGACGTGGGACTGGCCATCGGGGCCGGCACCGACGTGGCCATCGAGTCCGCCGGGGTCGTGCTCGCCTCGTCCGACCCGCGTGGGGTCACGGGCGTGATCCGACTGTCGAGGGCCACCTACCGCAAGATGATCCAGAACCTGGCGTGGGCCGCCGGCTACAACGTGGTCGCCATCCCGCTGGCCGCCGGCGTCATGGCCCCGGCCGGGATCACGCTGAGCCCGGCGGTGGGGGCGGTCCTGATGTCGGCCTCGACGATCGTGGTGGCGCTCAACGCCCAGCTGCTGCGCCGCGTCCGCCTCGCCCCGGACTGACCCGCCGGGCGGCGTCCCGACCGGACTGGTCCGGCCGGGACGCGTCCTGCCGACCTCACCCGGCCCGCGTGGAGACCCGGCTACCATGGCGCCGATGACCAGGACGCCCTCGGGGCCGACCCACCCGCGCCGCGCAGGGCGCCACCGGGCGACCATGTTGATCATCATCATGGCGGTGGTGGGCGGCCTGGTCTGGATGCACGCGCTCAGCGACGGGCACGGCGACGCCGGGAATGGTGGCGTCCGGCACGGCAGCGCGGATACCCCGAGGACCGCCCACGCGAGCGTGCTCGCCGCCGGGCCCGGCGGCGAGGACCACCGCGACACCTCTCCCTGCCCCGCCGACCGCTCCGGGCACCCCGGCCCGATGTGCCAGTCCGGCGCCGTGCCGGCCGGCATCGCCCCGGCGCCACCGAACGCCCCGGCCGTGGCACTGCCGCCGCCGACCCGGTCCACGCCGTCGCTGGCGAGGACGACCGCCGCCGACGCCGGCGCCGGCACCGGATGCGGGCCGCCGTCGTTGACCCTGCTGTCGATCTCCCGGACGTAGGCCCTCGTCCGCGCCCACGCCGGCGCGCCGACGAGGACCAGCCCACGAC
>DATMJT010000203.1:0-11392 GCA_035553735.1 Pilimelia sp. | reverse complement strand
CCCTGCTGTTCCTCGTGGAGGGCCTCGCCCGCCAGCCGTTCGACCCGGCGGCGACGCCGCCGGTGGTGCCCACCCTGCTCGTCGGCGGGCAGGACGACCCGATGGCCCGGGGCATCGACGCGGTCGCGGCCCACGTCCCCGACGCCCGGGTGCTCCGGGTGCCCGGCGACCACGTGACCGCGCTGCACGGCGAAGACTTCCGGGCGGCGGCCTTCGACTTTCTCGGCATCGGGCACTAGGCCGGCGCGGCGGCGTTGCGGGAGGGCGGTCGTGGTGGGCGCAGGTGCGGGCGCGGTGAGCGCGGGCGCGGTGGGTCGGTCAGCGGCGGGGAATCCGGGCCGGCGGCGGCCCGTCGCCGCCGCGCTGGGCGAGCAGCGCCTCGACCGTGCCGAGCTTGTGGTGGCGGGCCGCCTCCTCGATGGTGAGGTGGTCCGCTCCGTCGGCCACGAGCGCGATGATCTCGTCGTGCTCGCGCACCGAGACCGCCGCCCGCAGCGGCGCGTAGATGAAGCTCGACCGGCGGATCACGTCCAGGCGCGCCCACTCCGCCTCGACCAGGGCGCGCACGTGCCGGTTGGGGCAGCGCTCGTAGAAGACGAAGTGGAACTCGCGGTTGAGGGCGGTCATCCGCATCGGGTCGAACGCCGTCAGCGCCTCGCGCATCCGGTCGTTGATCCCGCGGGCCCGGGCCAGGTCCGCCGGGCGCAGGTGCGGCGCGGCGAGCGCGGTGGCGTACCCCTCCAGCAGGGCCAGGCAGTGCATGGTGTGCACGTACTCCTCGGCGTCCAGCCGGGCGACCCGGGCGCCCACGTTGCGCTGGAACTCGACGTACCCCTCGGCCTCCAGCCGGCGGATCGCCTCGCGCACCGGCACCGGGCTGACCCGGAACTCCGCGGCGAGCTGGCTGAGCACCAGCCGGTAGCCGGGGCCGTAGGTGCCGTCCTGGATGCGCTGCTTGAGAGCCGCGTACACGACCTCCAGCTTGGAGTCGCCGGCCGCGGCCGTGCCGGCTGCCATGACGAGATCATATATCGCACGGATACGAAGGCGTATACGACGCTTCCGGACGCGCAGCGAGAGAGGAGCTGAGATGGGGGAGCTGGTACTGGCCGCGAAGATCACGCACGTGCCGTCGATCTGGCTGTCCATGCAGCCGGGCAGGCACCACGGGATCCGCCGGGCGGCGGAGGAGGGACTGGCCGAGGTGGGCCGGCGGGCGCGGGCCCGTGGCGCGGACACCTACCTGGTGGCCGACAGCCACTGGATGAACTCCATGGGCTTCCACCTCAACGGCAGGTCCGTGCACTCGGGCTCGTACGCCTCGCACGAGCTGCCGCACTTCATCCACGACCTGTCGTACCGCTACCCGGGTGCACCGGACCTCGCCGGGCTGATCGCCGAGGAGATCCGGGCCGGCGGTCAGAAGGCGATGGTGCACGACTACCGGGACCTGGGTCTGGAGTACGCCACCCTGGTGCCGATGCACATCATGAACCGGGCCGAGCCGCAGCTACGGGTGCTGCCGATCGGCTGCAACATCTACTCCACGATCGACGAGAACCGCCGCGTCGGCGCGGCGATCGCCCGCGCCGTGGCCCGCAGCGACCGGCGGGTGGCGTTCCTGGCCAGCGGGTCGCTGTCGCACGCCTTCCCGACCAACGAGGTCGCCGACGCCCACCTGAACAGGATCTCCAACGAGTTCAACCGGCAGATGGACGAGCACGTGCTCCAGCTGTGGCGGGAGGGCCGGGTCTCCGACTTCCTCGACATCCTGCCCGACTTCAACGCGCGCTGCACCGGCGAGGCGGCGATGGCCGACACCGCCATGCTGTTCGGACTGCTCGGCTGGCGGGACTACCGGGGGCGCGGGGAGCAGCTCTGCCCGTACTTCCCCAGCAGCGGCACCGGCCAGGTCATCGTCGACTTCCCGGTCCCCGGGCGCGGCGGGGTGGCGGTCGAGGGCCGGGCCGCGTGACCGGCGCCGGCAGCGCCGCGCTGCCCGCCGCCGCGCCGCGTGAGCTGTTCGTGGGCGGCCGGTGGCGGGCCGCCGAGGGGGGCGGCACCTTCGCGGTCCGGGACCCGGCCACCGACGAGACGCTGTGCCGCGTGGCCGACGCCACCCCGGCCGACGGGCAGGCCGCGCTGGCCGCGGCCGCGGCCGCCCAGGAGGGCTGGGCCGCCCGCCCGCCCCGGGAGCGCGCCGACCTGCTGCACCGGGCCCACCAGGCGCTCGCCGACCGGACCGACGAGCTGGCGCTGGTCATCACCCTGGAGATGGGCAAGCCGCTGGCCGAGGCGCGGGCCGAGGTGGGCTACGCCGCGGCGTTCCTGCGCTGGTACGCCGAGGAGACCTGCCGCATCGAGGGCAGCTACCGCGTGGCGCCGGCGGGCGGGGCCCGGCTGCTCACCATGCGCCAGCCGGTCGGGCCGTGCCTGTTCGTCACGCCGTGGAACTTCCCGCTGGCGATGGCGGCGCGCAAGGTCGCCCCGGCGCTCGCCGCGGGCTGCACCGCGGTGCTGAAACCCGCCGCGCAGACGCCCCTGTCGGCGCTGGCCTTCGCCGCGGTCCTGGCCGACTGCGGGCTGCCCGACGGCGTCGTCAACGTCATCCCGACGTCCACCTCCGCCGCGGTGACCGGCCCGCTGCTGGCCGACCGCCGGCTGCGCAAGCTGTCCTTCACCGGCTCCACCGAGGTCGGTCGGGCGCTGGCCGGTACGGCGGGGGAGCGCCTGCTGCGGGTGTCGATGGAGCTGGGCGGCAACGCGCCGTTCCTGGTCTTCCCCGACGCCGACCTGGATGCCGCCGTGGCCGGCGCCGTCGTGGCCAAGCTGCGCAACGGCGGCGAGGCGTGCACCGCGGCCAACCGGTTCCTCGTGCACGCGGAGGTGGCCGACGAGTTCACCGCGCGGCTGGCGGCCCGGTTCGCCGCACTGACCGTGGGCCGAGGCACCGATCCCGGGGTGGACGTCGGCCCGCTGATCGACGACCGCGCCGTCCGGCAGGTCCACGCCCTCGTCCGCGAGGCGGGGCAGCGGGGGGCCCGGGTGCTCACCGGCGGCGCGCCGTCGGGCGGCGCGGGACACTTCTACCCGCCCACGGTGCTCGCCGACACCCCGGCGCACGCCCGGGTCTGCCACGAGGAGATCTTCGGGCCGGTGGCCCCGGTCACCGCCTTCGCCGACGAGGAGGAGGCACTGCGGCTGGCCAACGACACCCCGTACGGCCTGGCGTCCTATGTATACACAGACCGGGTGGACCGGGCCGTGCGTGTGGCCGAGCGGCTGGAGGCCGGCATGGTCGGGGTCAACACCGGGCTGGTGTCGGACCCGGCGGCGCCGTTCGGCGGGGTCAAGGACTCCGGCTCCGGCCGGGAGGGCGGCCGCGAGGGCATCGAGGACTACGTGGACGTCAAGTACGTCCGGCTGGCGCTGCGGCACGGGTGAGCGCGGGTCCGCGCGGGCCGTGCGGCATGGGTGAGCGCGGGTCCGCGCGGGCCGTGCACGGCGCCGGCGGCCCGCACGGCGGCACGGCGGGACAGCGGGGTGCCGCGCCGCCGGGACGGCCCCGTCCTCAGGGCAGGTAGCGCACCAGGACCGTACGACTGCCGGTGGCCACGGAGGTGCCGGCCGCGAGGACGCGCCCGTCAGGGTAGAGCGCGACCGCGGCGGCGTGCTCGACGGCCGCGCTCGGGTCCGCGTCGGTGACGGCCACGCCGCCGGTGCCGAACGCGGGGTCCGGCGCGCCCGTCGACAGGTAGCGCCCGACGAAGATGTCGGTGTGGCCCGCAGTGGTCGCCGAACTGCTGCCGCCGGCGACGACGATCCGGCCGTCGGCGCGCAGCGCCGCCGTGGCCCCGCGGTCAGCGGCCCCGTCGGCCCGCACGTCGGTCTCCACCAGGCCGCCGGTGCCGAAGCCGGAGTCGGGCGCGCCGTTGGCGCGGTAGCGGGCGAGCGCGACGCGGTGCACCGGCGTGCTGTAGATCAGACCGCCGGACCAGCCGACCGCGACCAGCTTGCCGTCCGGCTGCCGCAGCACCCGGGCGATCGACGAATGCCGGTTGGGGAACGAGGTCCGCACCACGCCGTTGTCGCCGAAGGTCGTGTCGCGGCTTCCGTTCGGCAGCAGGCGGGCCAGCGTGAAGTCGGCGGTCAGCAGGTACAGCCGGTAGTGGTTGGTGCCGGAGTCGCCGGCCACCACGATCTTGCCGTCGGGCTGCAGGAGCACCGAACGGGCGTCGTTGCGCCCACCCACCGGAGGGTGCGCGATCCCGGTCCCGCCGAGCGAGGCGTCGAGCGCGCCGTCGGGTAGGTAGCGCACCACCGTCCAGGCGAACGTCGGTACCCAGTCGGTCTCGGCGCGGGCGCTTGTGGTGCCGGCGACGACGATGCGCCCGTCCCCGCCCACCGCGACGGCGGTGGCGTAGCTGCGAGATCCGGCGACGGAGAAGGGGATCTGGGTCAGCACGATGCCGCCGGCGCCGAACGACGGGTCGAGTGACCCGTCGGGCAGGTAGCGGACGACCGCGAACCGGGAGTCCGCGGTGCGCGGCCAGGCGGTGCCGACGACGACCAGCCTGCCGTCGGACTGCCGGGCCACCGCGCTGACGGTCGAGGCGCCGCCCGTGCCGGTCACGTCGGTGCGGACGGTGCCGCCGGTGCCGAACGACGGGTCCGGTGACCCGTCGGCGAGGTGGCGGGTGACGGTGAACGCAGTCGGGCCGCCGGCACGCAGCGGCGCGCTCGCGACAGTGATGATCGTGCCGTCGGGCTGGACCAGGGTGTCGACGGCGCCGCCGCCCACGTCGGACAGGACGCTGCCGCCGGTGCCGAACGACGGGTCGAGGTCGCCGGCGGAGACCGGGACCGCCCCCGCGGCGGGTGCCGGTGGCTCGGCGTGGGCGGGCGTCGCTCCCAGCATCGCGGTGACGACCAGCGCCACCGCGCCGGTCGGCCAGAGCTTTTCGTGTCGCACGTAACCTCCACAGGGTCGATCGCGGTCGTGACGCGGAAGACTCCGTGGGTCCGGACCGCGGAGCAGCCGCCGCAGTCCATGATGGTCAGGCCTGGGACAGGCGGGTCCGCACAGCTCTTGATCCGACACTTCGCCCGCGGGCGTTGGCCACCCCGGACCCGGCGCGACGGTCACCGGGCGGCTGCGCGCCGAGGGGCCGTCGCCGGCGAGGGCGTGCTGCCGGCGCGTCCGCGGCGGCGTGCCGGCGCGGCTACCGGGCTGCCGCGCCGGTCGCGGTGGACACGCCGGGGGCGTGGTCGGCCGCCGGCTCCGCCGCGGCACCGCCGGGGCACCCGGTCGAGGGTGCCGTCCCACCACCGGAGACGGTGGCCGAGGCGTGCTCCGCCAGGTAGGTCGCGAACGCGTCGGGCGGCAGGGGCCGGGCGAAGTGGTAACCCTGCGCGATGTCACAGCCCAGCTCGTGCAGCGCCGCCACGGTGGGGTGGTTCTCCACGCCCTCGGCCACGACGGCCAGGCCGAGGTTGTGGCCGAGGTCGACGGCGGACTCCACCAGGACGTAGTTGCTGCGGTCCACGGCCATGTCACGCACGAACGACCGGTCGACCTTGATCTCGTCCACCGGAAGGATCTTGAGGTACGCCATGGAGGAGTAGCCCGTGCCGAAGTCGTCGATGGCGACCTTCACGCCGAGCGCGCGGATCCGGCGGAGCACCTCGATCGCCCGTTCCGGGTCCGCCATGACGGTGTTCTCGGTGATCTCGATGCAGAGCAGCTCTCCCGGAACTCCCTGGGCGTGGAGCGCCTGCCGCACGGTCTCCGGAAATGCCGCGTCGAGCAGGCAGCGGGTGGAGACGTTGACGGCCGTGGGGACCCGGTAGCCGGCCTCCAGCCAGGACCGCGCCTGGGCGAGGGCGAGGGCCAGCACGTGGCTGGTGAAGCGGTGGACCAGGTTGGTCCCCTCCAGGACCGGGATGAAGTCGTTGGGTGCGACCAGCCCCCGGGTGGGGTGCTGCCAGCGGGCCAGCGCCTCCGCGCCGATCAGCTCGCCCGTGTCGACGGCCACCTTGGGCTGGTAGTACAGCCGGATCTCGTCGGTGACGTCCAGGGCCCGGCGGAGGTCGCCCAGCAGGGTGAGCCGTGCGGTCGTGTCGTGCGCCTGCTCGGGGTCGAACCGCGCGTGTCCCAGCCGGTGCTCCTTGGCCGCGTACATCGCGGTGTCGGCGTACCGGACGACGGTGGCCAGGTCGTGGTTCGACTCGGCCGTGGTGATACCGATACTGACCTCGATGTCCAGCGTGATGTCTTCGATCACGAAGGGGCGGTTGAGCGCCTGGGCGATCCGGGTGGCCACCTGCTCGCCCACCGCCGGGTCGGCGTCGACGAGTACGACGGCGAACTCGTCTCCGCCGACCCGCGCCACGGAGTCCTGCCCCCGCACACACGCCTGGAGCCGCTTACCCACCTCGATGAGCAGCAGGTCACCGACGTGGTGGCCCAGGCTGTCGTTGACGTCCTTGAAGCCGTCGAGGTCCAGGACGAGGATCGTCGGCTGCTGCCCGACCATGCGGGCCGTCGCCATGGCGGCCTCGGCCCGCGCGTGGAACTCGGCGCGGTTGGGCAGCCCGGTGAGCGAGTCGTAGGCGGCCATCCGCTCGATCTGGCGACGGTGCGACCTGGCGGACCAGCCGAGCGTGGCGAGCACCCCGAGTCCCAGTAGGAAGATCAGCAGGGTTCCCGCCTGCAGCAGGCGCGAGTCGCGTTGCGCCTGCGCCACGCTGGCCAGGTATTCCTCCACGTGGTGGGCCTGCTCGGCCTGCAGGGTCGCCGAGATCTCCTCGGCGATCGGTTCGATGCGTTCTTCGAGCACCTGCCGCGCGGCCGTCGGGTTGCCCCGGTCCAGCAGCAACAGGTAGTAGGCGATCAGGGGCTGGAGCGTGCGTTGCCGGCTCCCCAGCCGGTCGTCGAGGTCGCTGTGCTCCGCGTCGGTGGCCGCCATGGCGTCCAGCGCGTCGACGAACTGCTGGCCGACCTCAGCCGCCGCAGCTCGCTCCGGGCCGCCGGGCTTGCGCAGCGCGCGCTCGAGCAGCGCCATCTCCATGGCTCCGAGTTGAGCCGCTCGCTGGTAGGCATCCGTGCGGGTGCTGGCGTCCGCCATCGTCTGGACGATCACGGCCTGCCGCCAGCTGCCCAGCACCGCGGCGGCCGTCAGGCTCAACAGGGTCACCGCCAGCGCCGTGGCCGTCCCGCGCCGGAGACGCCGTGAAGCCGTCACTGACTCCGTACGCCTCGCCCCCAAGGAGATCAACTCCTAGCAATGTTGCTGTTCGCACATGAATACTCGCTCTATGTGATCGACGGGAGCTGGCCGGACCTGAGGATCCTCCCGCCGGCGAACGCGGCACGCCGGTGGTCGTCTCCCAGGCCACCGACGGCTCGGCGCCGCCGGGGGCCACGCCTCTCGCTACCGGCAGCCGGCCCGGTCCTCGGTGGAGGCGTGCACCACGCGCGCGGGTCGTCGCGGCTCAGGACCGCGACACTGCCCACCCGGTGGCGGAGTGCGCCACGCGGGTGAGTCGTGGAGGTCGAGCGGCGAAGCGGACGCGAAAAGCCGGACGCCTCGGCCGGGAGGAGTCCCGCGCCAAGGCGTCCGTGCAGGTGTGGGCGAGGAGGGCACCGGGTGCCCGCGGCCGCCCGGATCGGTCAGGGGGTCAGGCACGCCCGGATCTGGTCTACCGGCACCTGGCCGTTGAGCAGGTTGAAGATCTGGTTCACCACCGTCTCCAGCGGAAGTCCGGCGGCGAGTAGCGGTGCGGCGAGCCGCTTGATGGCGTCACAGGTGACCTGCTGGGCCACGGCGGGCCGTTCTGTGGCTGCCGGTGCCGCCGATGCGGCGGCCGAGGGCAGGGTGAGGGCGACGGCGGCGAGGGCGGCGGTGGTCAGGCGGAGCGCGTAGCGGGCCATGGTCTACCTCCCATCAGAGAACATGAGAAATCCTCAGACAGGAGCGTAGCGGCTCTGATGATCCATGGCGGCGGGTCCGCGGAATCCGCGCCGCGCCCGGCCGGTACCGGCCCGCACGACAGCGGCCGCCGGAGCCGCTGCTCCGGGACCGCCGTCGTGCCCGCCGCCTACCGCTGGGCGGCCTCCTCCCACGGCCACGTCGCGTCCCGACCCCGCTCCAGCAGCGGGATCATCCGGAAGGTGGCATCGGTCAGGCCGCCCAGCTCGACCCGGTGCGGTCGGCCGCCCGGGACGACGGTCGGCCGGTACCCGCCGAGGTTGAATCCGTACACCGGCACCGCGGGCGGCACGGCCTCGGACACCCCACGGCCGTACGCGCCGTCCATGGTCTGCATGTCGGAGACGATGACCACGCGGTCGTGCCCCCGGTACGTGGCCTGCACAGCGGCAGCGATCCGGGTGCCGTGCCCGACCTCACCGACCCGGTCGGTGAACCGCTTCACCTCCCGGATCACCGAGCCGCCGGCCGGCACCGCGTGCCGGAACGTGCCGTCGGCGAAGCCGTGCAGGTCGACCCGCTTGCCCCTCGCGGCCAGCGCCACACCGAACACGGCGCCCGCCTTCAGCGGCGTCACCGTGGACCGGGCGGAGTACGCCGCGCTCGTCATCGACGCGGACGTGTCGACCAGGACCAGCGTGCGCCCCGGGAAGCTGGGCAGGCCGGCGAGGGACGCCTGGAGAGCCTGGTCCAGGGCGTGCCCCCACCGCAGGGACGGTGCCTGCTCGTAGGCCGACAGCCAGCGGAACGGGAACATCCGCGAGCCCGCGACCTGTGCGGGGTCGGCGAACCGCGCCGCGACCCGCGACGCGACGGCGTCGGTGACGCCGGCCTCGTCGAAGTTCCGCAGGTTCCGCGCCAGCGCCATGAGCCCCATCGACGGAATCATGGCCTCCCACAGCCGCGCCTTGTCCAGCCGCGGCCCGGCCAGGGACAGGGCATCCTCCCACGTCATGCCGGCCGCGCGCAGCGACTCGGCATCCAGCAGCACCCCGGGGTCCTCGGCCGCCGCCGCGCGCAGTTCGCCGTTGCGGCGCACCATGCCCAGCGCCTCCGGGACCGGCTTGTCCCGGCCGTGGCGGCGGTCCAGGGCGTGGGCGAACAGGGCACCCTGCCACGGCGCCGTCGGGGACGGGTGGACCAGGTCGATGACGTCGGCGAACCGGAAGCCCCTGCTGGCGGTGTCGTACTTCAGCAGCGCCCGCTCGGTGTAGAGCCGGCCGACCGCGTCGGCGATGCCGCGCTTGACGGGCTTCGGGATCGTCCGGCCGTACCGGCTGGTCCAGTAGGCCAGCAGCTCCCCGGGCTCGTCCGCCCGCTGCAACGCGGCGTCGACCGCGCGCCGGGCCCAGCCACGCTCGCCCGCAGCGGAGAACCTGGTGTCGGACGGCGGGATCCGCAGCGTGTGAGCCGCCTCCGCGGCGGCGACGAGGGACGCCGAGCGCATGTTCGCCTCGCCGCGCAGCCAGCCGACGAACCCGAGGATCCACGCCGGGTCGTCGGCGGCGACGGTGCGGACGAGCGCCTGGAAGCGGGAGTCCCGGTCACCGGCCGACTCGTAGAAGGTCCCCTCGCCCACCAGGTTCGTCACCGCGAGCAGGAACAGCTCGGACCTGGCGTCCCGGGCGTATGCCGGCGCGCCCTCGTGGGTGCGCGCGTTCGGATCGGGCTCGGCGACGACCGGGCCGCGGCCGGTGGCCGGGCGGGTGGAGGGGGTGTTGAACTTCGCCATCGTGGTCCTTCCGTACGCCGGGAGGGCCACGTCAGACGCGGGTGCCCGAGATCGAAGCGGCGGCGGTACATAGCCGCTCTGCCAGTTGAGCTACGGCGACCGGGGCCGCCGGCAGGACTCGAACCCGCAACCCGCCCATGAGGATTGGAAGTAGCCGTCGCCTACGCACCGGGCACCCGCATCTGAAGTTGTGGCCCTCCCGAGATCAGGAGTTCCCGCGGCGACGGTGTCGAAGTTACAGTTCGAAGTAGCCGCGAGAGGCGCACCGGGAGGGTGCCGGCCGAACGGCAGCGGCAATGCCGCGACCGTGGCGTGCCCCGGGCAGGATTCGAACCTGCGACCCCCTGATCCGTAATCAGGTGCGCTATCCGCTGCGCCACCAGGGCCTGGTGCCATTCACTGTGGAGTTGACGAGGTGTTGCGGTGCCCGCCCGCATCCGCCGGGGACGAGCAGAAACAACAGGTTCGAGCCCGCGACGCCGGCGTGGGGGCGCCGCGACCGGAGGGAACCCACCCCTCTGCGGGCAGGCGGGCGGGCGGAAAAGCGAAACGCCGCCCGGTCCCCGGCTGGATGGGCGGCGTCGACGCGTCTGCGTCTACGTTCGCCACCGGCGGGTGTTGCGTCGGTCGGTGAAGGCGTACCCGCTGCGGGGCATGGCCGACCCGCCGCGGCGGCGGTGCCGCTTCGGTTCGGTGGTCGCCTGCCGCAACATGACGTGTCTCCCGGCCGCAGTTCGGTGTGTTGTATCGAAGGTAGGTGCCCACCGGTGTGCCGGCAAGTGGGTATCCGGTCAGAGTCCCCGCGGCCGCACGGGAGCGCGGTCGCTCCGGCTCCTTTCCGTCACACGGGGACCACCGGACACACGCCCGGCCGCCGGAGCCCGGTCGTCCACGGCGGAGGCGGCCCCGTTTCGGGGCGTCCCGGGCCGGCGCGCGGCGGCCCGGGCAACGCGGCGGGTCAGCGCGCACCGGCCGGGGTGGCGACCTCGTCGATGGCGTCGCTGACCCGGTCTCCGCCCGCGCGCTTGGCGGCGTACATGGCCCGGTCGGCCTCGGCCAGCGTCTGCCCGACCGCCGGGGCCGGTCCGCTCGCCACCCCGACGCTCACCGTGGCGACGCAGTCGGGGATGTCGCGCACCGCGCGCACCATGCGGTCGGCGATGCCCCGTACCGCCTCGGGGTCCGCCCCGGGCAGCAGTGCACCGAACTCGTCGCCGCCCAGCCGCGCGACGAGATCGCCCTCCCGGACGCTGCCCGTCAGCGCGCGGGCCACCGCGCACAGCGCGTCGTCGCCCGCCGCGTGCCCCCGCGTGTCGTTGATCTCCTTGAACCGGTCCATGTCCACCAGCAGCACGGCGATGCGCTGGGTCGCCGCCGGGCCGGAACGGGCGGCCAGTGCCCGCACCATCCGGTCGAAGCCGCGCCGGTTCGCCACGCCCGTCAAGGGGTCGGTCTCCGCTGCCCGGGCCGCCTTCTCGTGCTCGCCGCGCAGCACCTCGTACGAGCGCATGGTGGCCGCGCTGTGCAGGGTGCGCTGCCGCTGCCGCCACAGCGCCGCGGCGAGCGTGTCGCCGTACTCCAGCGCGATCGCCGCCTCGGTCGAGCCGTGCGCCGCCAGCAGCACCGCGCGGGTCCGCCGCAGCGCCGCCGCCGTGAGCCAGTCGGTGTC
>DATMJT010000202.1:0-7174 GCA_035553735.1 Pilimelia sp. | reverse complement strand
CGCCGCACGATCTACCGCGTCACCTCGCCGGTCTCGGTGGCCGACGGGCGCTGGCACGACATCACCTGCGCCCGTCGGCCACCGAGACCGGCGAGGTGACGCGGTAGATCGTGCGGCGGGCGTCGGCGACCACGCAGCTCGGCCGACCGGCGGCGCCGTCCACCTGGAGCTTGTACTGGCTGCCGCCGTCGGTGGAGTAGCCCTTCTGGAGGACGTTGGCCCCGGGGGCGGTGTCGCGGCGGGTCATCAGCACCGCGGCGCCGTACCGGATGGGCCTGGTCCCGGGGTTGAACAGGTCCGGACGGCTGCTCTCCAGGATCGCCCGCGGGCAGCCGGCGGCCGGGCCGGTGCACCGGTCCGGGAAGCGGGCGGCCCAGCCGTTGCCGCGCCGCAGGAAGGCGATGGAGCCGCCGGCCGCCGCCACCACCCGCAGCTGGTAGTGCCCGCCGGTGTCCCGCATGGTGCGGGCCGAGCCCGCCTCGAAGGTGTAGCGCACGGTCATCGGGGCGCTCGCCGCCAGCTGGCCGGTCGCCTCGCCGGCGGCGCCCGTCCGGGCTCCGGCGTCGGCGCGGCCCAGGTCCGGCGGGCCCGCGTCCGGCCGGGTGTGCGCGGCATCGCCGGGTGCGGCCGGGCCGGCGCCCGGAACGGCGGCGCCCGGAGCGGTGGTGTGGGCACCGGGACCGGCGGCGGCATCCGGTGCCGCGCCATCCGGGCCAGCCGGTCCGGACAGCCCCATATTCGCGCCCGAGGGTCCGGGCGGACCCCCGGTGGCGGGTCCCGCAGCCGCCGGAGACCCCGGGTGGCTGAACCGGGCGCCAGGCAGCAGGAGGACGGTGAGCAGCAGGGCCAGCCCGGCCGCCACCAGGGTCGGGACGGCGCGCGGCCGGAGGACGTCCCACCGGCCGCGCGGGGTTCGGCCGCGCGCCACCGCTCGGAGTTCAGCCCACATTTGGACGATTTTCCCCTATAAAACGCTATGCCGGGCTGAATGCTGCTTTCTTGTCCCCTGCGTGGTGGACCGCCGACGTCGGGTCGGCGGCGCCCACCACGGCGGTGAGGACGTCCTCCAGCGTCACCACACCCAGCGGCGCGCGACCGTCGCTGACCAGGACCATGTGCCGCCGCTCCCGCCGCATGGCCAGCAGCAGCTCGGCGAGCGTGCGATCGGGCGGCACGATCGCCAGCGGCCGGACGACCTCGGGCGGGATCGGCGCGCGCCGGGCCGGGCCGGCGGCGCCCAGCACGTCCTTGACGTGCACGAAGCCCAGCACCCGCCGGCTGGCCCGGCCCACCACGGGGAAGCGGGACCGACCCACCCGGGTCGCCAGCACCTCCAGCGCCGCCGGGGACACGTCGTCGGCCACCGTGGTGACCGCCGGCCAGGGCCGCAGCGTGTCGCCGGCGGTACGCCGGTGCAGCGCCAGCGCACCGCTGAGCCGCGCGTGCTCCTCGGAGCCCAGCAGCCCGGAGGTGGCGGCCTGGGAGACCAGCCCGGCCAGCTCCTCGGCGGTGAAGACGGTCTTCACCGCGTCCCGCGCCTCGATCCGCCACAGCCGCAGCACCTGGCGCGCGGCCCACTTCATGGCCAGCAGCAGCGGCCTGGTGGCCACACAGAACGCGAGCATCGGCGGGCCCAGCCACCGCACCGACGCCTCGGGCCCGGCCAGCGTGATGTTCTTGGGCACCATCTCGCCCACGACGATGTGCAGGAACACGACCAGCGCCAGCGACAGGAGGAAGGCGACCGGGTGCACGAGGCGCCCCGGCACCCCCAGCGCCGCGAACGGACGCTCCAGCACGTGCGCCAGCGCGGGCTCGGCGATCGCGCCCAGGCCCAGGGAGCAGATGGTGATGCCCAGCTGCGCCCCGGCGATCATCAGGGGGATGCGGTTCATCGCCGCGAGCGCCCAGCGCGCCCGCCGGGAGGTGGCCGCCAGCGGCTCGATCACGGTGCGGCGGGAGGCGATCAGCGCGAACTCGCTGCCCACGAAGAAGGCGTTGCCCAGCAGCAGGACCACGGTGACGAGCAGCTCAGCCACCGGCGTGCTCCGGCCGGACCACCCGCACCTGCGCGATCCGGTGGCGGTCGACCTCCACCACGGTGAACTCCCAGCCGTGCTCCTCGACGACCTCGCCGGGGGCGGGGATGTGGCCGAGCCGGGCCAGCAGGAAGCCGGCCAGGGTCTCGTACGGGCCCTCCGGCAGCCGGAAGCCGGTCTGCTCGCGCAGCTCGTCGGCGCGCAGCACGCCCTCGACCTGGAAGGTGCGCTCCCCGCCGGGCGCGGTCAGCTCCGCCGGTCCGGTCTGCGCGTCCGCGGCACCGGCCTCCGCCGCGTCGTGCTCGTCCGCGATCTCACCGACCAGCTCCTCGACCAGGTCCTCGACCGAGACCACGCCGTCGGTGCCGCCGTACTCGTCCACCACCACGGCGAGGTCCGCCCCGGCGCGGCGCAGCGCGGCCAGCACGCCGTCGAGGTCCAGGCTCTCGGGTACGAACACCGGCTCGCGCGCCACGGCGCGCACCCGCGTGGTGGCCCGCCGGGCCGGCGGGACGCCCAGCGCGTCGTTGAGGGTGGCCACACCCACGATCTGGTCGAGCGTGTCCTGGTAGACCGGGAACCGGCTGTACCCCGTCTCCCGGACGCTGCGCAGCAGGTCGGCGACCGTCGCGGTGTCCCGCAGCGCCACCAGGTCGACCCGCGGGGTCATCGCCTCCGCGGCCCGCTTGTCGGCGAAGCGGATGGTGCGCTGCAGCAGCATCGCGGTGTCGGAGGGCAGCGCACCGGCGCGGGCCGAGATGGCGGCCAGCAGGCCCAGCTCCTCGGCGGAGCGGGCGCTGGCCAGCTCCTCCTGCGGCTCGACGCCGAGCCCCCGCACCAGCCGGTTGGCGATGCCGTTGAGCCCGCGGATCGGCCAGCCGCAGGCCCGGGAGAACGCCCGCAGCGGGCCGGCGGTGGCCAGCGCCACGGGCATCGGCCGGGCCAGCGCGGCGTTCTTGGGCACCAGCTCGCCGAACAGCATGGACAGCAGCGTGGCCACGCCCAGCGCGCCGAACACCGCGACGCTGCCCGCGGCGGCGGGCGCCAGCGGCCGCACCAGCGGCTCCAGCAGCCCGGCCAGAGCCGGCTCGGCCAGGTAGCCGGTGAGCAGCGCGGTGATGGTGATGCCCAGCTGCGCGCCGGACAGCTGGAACGACAGCTCCCGCAGCGCCCGACGGGCGGTGCCCGCGCGCCGGTCCCCCCGCTCGGCGCGCTGGTCCAGCTCCACCCGGTCCACGGTGACGAGGGAGAACTCGGCGGCCACGAAGAACGCGTTGCCCGCGGTGAGCAGCAGGAGGGCCCCGAGCGGGAGGGCGGTCAGCAGCAGGCCGTCAATGGTCGGTTCACCTCGGCGGGGATTCTTCCACGCCGGGCTGCACCGCGCGCAGCAGCACCGTGGCCACGTCGACCACCTCGACCCGCTCGGTGGCGCCCCGGCCCACCACGCCGTCGCCGATCATGGTGAAGCAGAACGGGCAGCCGACCGCGATCGTGCCGGCGCCGCTGGCCAGCGCCTCGTCGACCCGCTCGACGTTGACCCGCCGGCCGATCCGCTCCTCCATCCACATGCGGGCACCGCCGGCCCCGCAGCAGAACGAGCGCTCGCGGTTGCGGGGCAGCTCGACGAAGCCCCGGCCGGCGCCGTCACCGACGGCCGTGGTCGCGCCCGCGGCGGTCGCGCTCCCGCCCGCGCCGGCTGCGTCAGTCCCGCTCCCGCCCGCACCGTTCGTGCTCCCGCCCGCGCCGGCCACCGGCCCGGGGGCCCCCGACACGGCGGCCGCCAGCACCTCGCGGGGCGGGGTGAAGACCCGGTTGTGGCGGCCGAGGTAGCACGGGTCGTGGTAGGTGACCCCGCCGTCCACCGGGCGCACCGGGGTGAGCGCCCCGGTGGCCACCAGGTGGGCCAGCAGCTGGGTGTGGTGCACCACCTCGAACCGGCCGCCGAGCTGGCCGTACTCGTTGGCCAGGGTGTTGAAGCAGTGCGGGCAGGTGGCGACGATCTTCTTGACGCCGGCCTCGGTGAGCGTCTCCACGTTCTGCTGGGCGAGCATCTGGAAGAGGAACTCGTTGCCCATCCGCCGGGCGGGGTCGCCGGTGCACGTCTCGCCCTCGCCGAGGATCGCGAAGTCGACGCCGGCGGAGTGCAGCAGCGTGGCCACCGCCCGGGTCGTCTTCTTGGCCCGGTCGTCGAACGCGCCGGCACAGCCCACCCAGAACAGGTACTCGAAGTCGTCGGCCTCGCCGACCCGCTTGACCTCGAAGTCCAGCCCCTTGGTCCAGTCGGCGCGGGTGTTCGGCGGGGCGCCCCAGGGGTTGCCCTTGTTCTCCAGGTTGCGCAGCATGACCCCGGCCTCGGCGGGGAAGCTGGACTCGATCAGCACCTGGTATCGGCGCATGTCGACGATGTGGTCGACGTGCTCGATGTCCACCGGGCACTGCTCCACGCAGGCCCCGCAGGTGGTGCAGGACCACAGCACGTCCGGGTCGATGACGCCGCCGACGTCGGCGCCGCCCACCAGCGGCCGCTGGGCCTCCGCCAGCGCCAGCGCGTCGACCGTGGCCAGCCGCGCGGGGTCGCCCTTCTCCTCCCCGGCGGCGTCCTTGCCGCCGCCGGCGAGCAGGTAGGGCGCCTTGGCGTACGCGTGGTCGCGCAGGCTGAGCACCAGCAGCTTCGGCGACAGCGGCTTGCCGGTGTTCCAGGCCGGGCACTGGGACTGGCAGCGGCCGCACTCGGTGCACGTGGTGAAGTCCAGCAGCCCCTTCCAGGAGAACTGCTCCACGTGCGCGACGCCGAACTGGTCGGTCTCCGGATCGGCCTCCTCGAAGTCCAGCGGCTTGCCGCCGCTGGTCATCGGCTGCAGGGCGCCCAACCCGCTGGCCGGGTGACCCGGGTCGCGCTTGAAGAAGATGTTCGGGAACGCGGAGAAGCGGTGCCACGCCACGCCCATGGTCACGTGGCGGGCGATGACGACGACCCAGGCCATGGAGATGGTGATCTTCACCAGTGCGGTCACGCTGACCGCCGCCGGGCTGGCCGGCAGCACGGCGCCCAGCGCGTGGCTGACCGGGGTGGCCCACGCCGGGTGCGGAAACTGCCCGGCCGCGACCTGGAAGCCCCGGATCAGGAAGCCGCAGGCCAGCACGGCGAGGATCACGTACTCCACGAAGTAGCCCTGCCACATGGTGGAGCCGACGAAGCGCGAGTACCGCCCGGCGTAGCGGCCCGGCCGGTTGCGCAGCCGGACCACCACCAGCACCGCGATGCCGACCAGGCCCAGGATGCTGATCAGCTCGGTGAACAGTCCGAACGGGAGCCACTCACCGACCAGGGGCAGGTGCGCGGCGGGGTCGGCGACCTCGACGTACGCCTGCAGCACCAGGGTGGAGAGCGTGATGAACGCGATCATGACGAACCAGTGCGCGGCGCCGACCACGCCCCAGCGCAGCATCCGGGTGTGGCCGAGCGTCTCGGTCAGCATCGCCCGGGTGCGCGCACCGTAGTCACCGAAGCGCCCGGGGGCGGGCTGGCCCATCCGGACCACGGCGACGATGCGCCGGACGGCCAGCACCGCCAGCCCCAGCGCGACTACCGTGACGATCCCCGCCAGGATCGTGGTGACCAGCTGTACCGTGCCCATCGCGTCGGCCTCCCGGGGCGCGAGACGTCTGAGCGGCCGGGCCGCAGCTACCGACCGGCCGCGCCCGGGCCGCGGCCACGCCGTGCGCCGCCGCCAGGGCCTCCCGCCACCCTAGGACACCGGGCCCGGGGCGCCCGGGCAGGGCGTCGGGCCGCTGACCGTCACGAACCGGACAAGAGGGAGAAATCACGATATCCACAATGTGGATAACTCTGTGGACGAAGCTGTGGACAACCCGGTGCCGAGATCAGCGCCAGCGCGAGAAGACCGCCAACGACAGGACCATGGCGCCGAATCCGACGGCGAGGTTCCAGTAGCCCCAGGAGGCCACCGGGTACAGCGTCTCGGAGAGGTAGTAGACCACCAGCCAGCCGATGCCGAAGACCAGCATCGCCACCGCGGTGATCGGCACCCAGATGGGGCTCGGCTTCCGGGTCGCCGCCGTCGTCACCGGACGCACGTCGGTGGGCGGCGTGTAGACCTTCTTCTTGCGAACCTGCGACTTGGGCACGGCGCTCTCCTGGTGGGCACAAGGGGCGAACATCCCGCCGGTCAGGCGACCGGGCAGCGCCGGCGACGGACGGTGGCGAATAATGTTCGACAGCTAGCGTAGTCATATCCGACCGGCCCTGGTACCACCCGGTGGCGAGAACGGCGAGCGGGCACGAGGAGGCGAGCGTGGAGTACACGTCCGGCACCTCGTCGTGGCGGCTGGCCGCCATCCGGGCCCGCCGGATCCTCCGGCGACGCCGCCCGGAAGCGCGCCGGCGCTGGTGGGGTGCAGGCGTACCCTTGATCGCGATGGCCGCCGGCTTCCTGTTCACCACCTCCGCGAGCACCGCGGACGGCACGGCGCTGCGCGAGGACCGCCGACCGCAGCTGGCCGAGCTCATCGAGGACCGGCGGGCCCGGGTCGCCCGGGCCGAGCGGCAGGCCAGCGCGCTGCGCCAGAGCGTCGCCGCGCAGACCGACGCCCTGGGCGGGCAGGACGTGCCGATCGCCCACCAGCGGCTGCGCGCGGACGGCTACCGGACCCAGGCGGCGTTCACCGCGCTGCGCGGGCCGGGGCTGACCGTGCGGCTGGACGACGCTCCCCGCCGCCCGGGCGCGCACCGGCCGGGCGAGCCCAGCAACGACGACCTCGTGGTGCACCAGGCCGACGTGCAGGCGGTGGTCAACGCGCTGTGGGCCGGCGGGGCCGAGGCGATGACCATCATGAAGGTCCGGGTGATCTCGACCACCGCGGTGCGCTGCGTGGGCAACACGCTGCTGCTCGACGGCCGGGTGTACTCGCCGCCCTTCGAGATCACCGCGATCGGCGACCCCGACGCGCTCCAGCGCGCCCTGCGCGTCGACGAAGGCGTGCAGCGGTTCCGCCAGGCGGTGGCGGACTACGGCCTCGGCTACCGGGAGACGGTGGAGCGGGACGTGCGGCTGCCGGCCTACGAGTCGACGGGCACGGTCCGGACGGCGCGGGTGCCGCAGTGAGGTGGGACG
>DATMJT010000201.1:0-2745 GCA_035553735.1 Pilimelia sp. | reverse complement strand
GTGCCGTTCATGATCGGCGGCATCGCCGCGTGGACCCTCACCGGCCTGGTGCTGCTGGTGTTCTTCCGCGACTGGTTGGCCGCGCACGACCGCACCCACTGGCTGTGGATCTGCGCGGCCGGCGCCGGGCTCGGCCTGGTCGGGCTGGCCCTCATGACCAGACACGACGCGCACCGCCGGGCCCGCCGGCGGCCCGGCGCCGGCTAGCTGTGGGCGCCGGGGCCGCGGGAGCCGGCAGCGGCCGCGGGAGCCGACGGCTCGCCCGCCCGTGCGCCGCCGCCCTCAGCCGTGCCCGTAGGGCTCGGCCGGCTCGTCGCCCTCGACCGAACCCGGCGCCCGGCTGACGGCCACCGCCTCGACCTCGCTGTCGTCGTACACCGTGGGCAACTCCTCGACCCCCGCGCCCGGCGGCCCCACCACCACCTCGGAGTGCGCCCCGCACCCGTGGTCGAGGCTCACCACCCGGCCGTCGTCCGGCGCGTAGAGGTTGCCGCAGACGCCGAAGACCTGCCGCTGGCCGGCTCCCTGCGGCAGGTAGAACCCGCACGAGCCGCACCGGGCGGCGCGCGGCGCGGCGGTGGAGATGGCGGCCTCGGGCCCGTGCTCGCCCTCGTACCAGCGGGCCGCGGTGTCCGCGCGGCCCTCCCGCGACATCACCCGGGCCCGGCCGAGGCCGACCTCCCAGGCCGCCTCCTCGACGGCCGGGTCGTCCGACAGCGTGTAGGCGGGGGCGAGCCGCTCGTCGTCCGGCGCCGTGGGCAGCAGGTCCCCCACGCCGAGGTCACCGGGGCGCAGGCGCTCCTCCCACGGCACCCAGGACGGGGGCAGCAGCGCCTCCGGCCCGGGCAGCAGCACGGTCTCGCACACCGTCACGGTGCGGCTGCGGGGCACCCGCGTCACGGTGACCGCCCAGCGCCAGCCGACGTACCCGGGCAACCCGCACTCGAAGAAGTGGGTGACGAGCCGGTCGCCCTCCGCGACCGCCTCCAGGTGGGCACCCACCTCACCGGGGCCCGCCTCGGTGATCGCCGCGCGGGCCAGCTCCACCGCATCGGCGCAGACCTGGTCGAGCCGCGCGGCACGGGTGCCCGTGCGGCCGGCGGCGGGGGCGGGGGTGTCGACCCTGGTGTTTCTCGTCACCCGGCCATTCTCCCTCACGCGGTGGGCAGGCGGCACACCGCTCCCGGGGCGTACGGCGGGGCGGTGGCCGAACACGCCGCCGCCCTCGCGGGCGGACACCGACGCCGGCATCGGAGAGGATGGGGACCATGCCGCTGCTCCGCCGCCCCGGCCGCGCCGTGGGCACCGCCCTGCGGATCACCCGCCTCTTCGGCCGCGGCGCGGTGCGCGGCGGGCGCTGGCTGTCCCGCCGGATGCTGGAGGTCCGGGCGAAGGGGGCCGGCGGCGAGACCGGCATGGTCCGGATCTTCGACCTGCACGCGGTCTCCTGCGCCGGCGACACGCTGGTGACGATCGGCCTGGCCGGAACGTTCTTCTTCGCCGCACCGGTCGGCGAGGCGCGCAGCAAGGTCGCCCTCTACCTGCTCGTCACGATGGTGCCGTTCGCCGTGCTGGCGCCCGTGGTCGGCCCGCTGCTGGACCACTTCCGCCACGGCCGCCGATACGCGCTGGCCGCGACCATGCTCGGCCGCGCCTTCCTGGCCTGGATGATCTCCGACTACATCCACGGCTTCGGGCTCTATCCCGCCGCGTTCGGGGTGCTGGCGCTGTCCCGGGCGTACGGGGTGGCCCGCTCGGCCGCCGTGCCGCGGCTGCTGCCGGCCGGGCTGGGCCTGTCCCAGGCCGGTGCGCGGGCCAGCGTCTACGGCACCGTCGCCGGGGCCGTGGTCGCGCCGCTGGGCGCCGCCGCGTTCTGGTTCGGTCCACAGTGGCCGCTGCGGGTCGCGTCGGTCATCTTCCTGGTGGGCATGGTCATCGCGCTGCGGCTGCCGCCCCGGGCGGACAGCGACCCGCCGGAGACCCTGCCCCGGGCGTTCTCCGTGATCGGCTTCCGCCGCCAGGAGCGGGCGTTGCGCGGCCGGCTGGTCCTGGCCACCCTGGTCGGCAGCGCCACGCTGCGGGCCATCTACGGGTTCCTCTTCCTCTTCCTCGCGTTCGCGGTCAAGGCCGGGTACCTGGAGTCGGTGGTGCTGGGCTTCGCGGTCGGCGACGCGGGCGCGCTCGCGCTGGTCGGCGGGGCCCTGGCCGTCGGCTCCTTCATCGCGACCGCCATCGGCACCCGGCTGCGCCTGCACCGGCCGACCGCGCTGCAGGCCAACGGGCTGGTGATCGTGGCCGGGGTGGCCGTGCTGGCCACCCTCACCCCGACCCTCGGCATGGCCACGCTGCTGTGCCTCGTGACGGCCCTGGTCAGCGGGATCGCCAAGCTCAGCGTGGACGCCACCATCCAGGAGCGGATCGCCGAGCACCTGCGGGCGAGCGCGTTCGCCCACTCCGAGACGGTGTTGATGCTCGCCTTCGTGGCCGGCGGCGCGCTGGGGCTGATCCCCATGAACGCCCAGCTCGGCATCGGAGCCGCGGCGGCCTTCGGCACGGCGGCCGCGGTCCGCGCCACCGTGCTGGCCGGGCAGCTGCGCAAGGAGCGGCTGCGCGGTCGGACGGCGGTCGACCCGGTGCCCGAGGGGCCCGTCGCGGCACCGCCGCCCGGGGCCCAGGGCACCGGCCCGGCCGGGGAGCCCCCGTTCGCGGCTCCGGCCACCGGCCACCCCACCGGCCCGGCCGGGG
>DATMJT010000200.1:0-4002 GCA_035553735.1 Pilimelia sp. | reverse complement strand
CCGCCCCGCCCCGCGGCGTGCGGCTGCGTGACGACCGCGACAGCGTACGGCTCAGCTGGGCCTACCCCGAGGGCGCGGAGGGCCCGGTGCTGGTCGCCGGCGGGCGGGTGGGCCAGGAGCAGCGCACCCTGCAGACCCTGCCGCCCGGCTCCACCAGCGTGCCCCTGCACGGGCTGCCTCCGGACGTCGACTACTGCTTCACCGTGGCGGTGGTCTACTCCACGGACGTGGTGGTTCCCGCGCCGCCGGTCTGTACCCGCCGGCGGGCCGCGTCGACCGCACCGGCGGAGACCCCGCCGGCCGGGCGCGCCGGCTGAGCGACCGGGCGGGTGGTGCCGCGTGCCATGGGTACGGCATTCTTGCCCCGACCGCGCACCGTATCGTTGCTGTTCGACAACTAGTGCGGCCGGATGTGCTTTGATGCGAAGCGTCCCCGGGACTCGGGGACGGGAGAGCGTCGCCGGCGCGACGGCGTGAGCCGGGAGGTGTGATGAGCGGCAGGCAGCACCCCCGCGGCGCCCGCCCGGCCGGGGCGCGTCCGGCTGGCTCCCAGATCTCCACTCCGGCCTGGTTTGCGACGATCTGGCTCACCATAGCGGCCCTCGTGGCGATCGGCAGCGTGGCCGGCTGGGCCGCCCTGCGGCACACCGCCGCGGTGTCCAACCGCCTGGCCGACCGGATCGCCCCCGCCCGGGCCGCCGCCACGCAGCTGGACCGGGTCGTCCAGCAGCAGCAGCACGGCCTCCGGGCCTACCTGTTGACCGGCGACCTGCGGGTGCTCGCCCCGTACGTCGAGGGTGCCGGGCCGCGACGGGCGGCGGCCGACCGGCTGACCACGCTGCTGTCCCGGGAGGCGCCCCTGGCCTCCGAGGTCCACCGGGTCGAGACGCTGATCGCCCAGTGGGAGCACGGGTACGCCGAGCCAGCGATCGCCCGTCAGCGGGCGGGCGCCGTACCGTCCGCGGACGCGGCGGAGGAGGCCGACCGACGCTTCGCGCCGCTGCGCGCCGCACTGGCCGGGCTGGACGGGCACCTGGCGGCGGAGCGCGACCGGGCCCGCGCCGACCTGAACACGGCGCGGCTGTGGCGCGACCGGATCTTCGTCGCCATCCTGGTGCTCTTCGTCCTCACGGGGCTGAGCCTGGCGCTGGTCCTGCACCTGAGCGTCACCCGGCCGCTGCGGCGGCTGCGCACCGCGGCGCTGCGGGTGGCCGGCGGCGACTTCGAGCACCGGATCGAGCCGGTCGGGGCGGCCGACCTGTACGACCTCGCCGGCGGCGTGGAGGCCATGCGGCAACGGCTGGCGAGCGAGCTGGAGGCCAGCCAGGCGGCGCAGGAGCGCCTGCGCCGCTCGCACCAGGAGCTGGAGCAGTTCGCGTACGTCGCCTCGCACGATCTGCAGGAGCCGCTGCGCAAGGTGGCGTCGTTCACCCAGCTGCTGCAGCGCCGCTACGCCGGGCAGCTCGACGAGCGCGCCAACCAGTACATCTCCTTCGCCGTGGACGGGGCCGTCCGCATGCAGGCGCTCATCAACGACGTGCTGCAGTTCTCGCGGGTCGGCCGGGTGTACGAGCAGCGGGTTCCGGTGGAGCTGGACGCCGCGCTGCTGCGCGCCCGCCAGGAGCTGACCGCCGCCCTGCGGCGCAGTCAGGCGCGGATCACCGTCCCGCCGCTGCCGACCGTGGTCGGCGACCCGGTCCTGCTCGCCCTGCTGTGGCAGCACCTGTTGAGCAACGCGGTGAAGTTCGCCCGGCCCGGCGTGCCACCGGCCGTGGACGTCGAGGTCGTCCCGGAGGGGTCGAGCTGGCGGTTCACGGTGACCGACAACGGCATCGGGATCGATCCGCGGTACGCAGAGAAAATCTTCGTCATCTTCCAGCGGCTGCACCCGCGGGACTCGTTCCCCGGCACCGGGGTGGGCCTGGCGATCTGCCGCAAGGTGGTGGAGTTCCACGGCGGGCGGATCTGGCTGGACCCCGGGCACCGGTCCGGCGCCCGCTTCTGCTTCACGCTGCCGCGGGTTCCGGCGGCGCCGGCCGGGGCCGATGGGCCGGCGGACGCCGCCGCCGGCCCCGCACCGGTCCGCCCCCGCGACACCGCGTCGTCGCCCGGGCAGCCGCCGGTCGAGCCGGGCGGCGCGCCGTCGGACCCGCCGAACGAGTCCCGGCCGGTGCCCCACCAAGCCCGGCCGTCGGCGCCTCATCCGACGCCCGCACCGGGTTCGGCCGCCCCGGCAGGTTGATCCGGCCCGGATTTGCCGGACAATGGGGAAGACCGCGACCAGCGGTGATGCCGGCGGCGACTGCGGCCGGCACCCGGCGCCGGCTCCGTCGGCCCGTCCGCCGGCGGCCGCGGCGCCCGGCGCGGCAGGCTCGGTGCCACCGCCGGGCCGACGCCACCGGCGGCCGCGCGGCGCCGCCGGGGCTCAGGGTCGGCGCCACCGGCGTCCGGCGCCCACCGCGCGCGGCGCCCACCGAGGGACGTGGAGGCGAGTGTGGAGACGGAGGTCGCGGTGGCCACGCCGGGTGCCCCCGGCGGCCCCGACCCCGGCTCCGAGGCCGCCGCGGGCAGCTCGCTGGGCGCGCGGGTGCGTCAGCTGCGCCAGGACCGCGGACTGACCCAGCGCGAGCTGGCCGAGCCCCGGTACACCCGCGGCTTTCTGGCGGCGGTGGAGTCCGGTGCCCGGCTGCCGTCTGGCGAGGCCCTGCAGTACCTCGCCGACCGGCTCTGCGTCGACGTGGAGGACCTGCGTCACGGCCGCCCCCCGGGGGTCGGCGCCCGGCTCACCGAGGCCATCGCCGTGGCGCGCCGTCGGCTCTCCCGCGGCGAGGTCGAGGAGGCCGCCGCCGACCTGACCGCGCTGGCCGCCGAGGCGAGCCGCTACCACCTGCCCGAGCAGCGCTGCTGGGCCCTGTACTTCCTCGGCGAGACCCGGCTGCACCGGGGCGACATCCCGGGCGCGCTCGCCGAGCTGGGCCGGGCCGCGGCCCTCGGCGAGGAGGTCAGCTCGGCCGCCCGCGCCGCGGTGCTCGGCCGTACCGGGCACTGCCTGTTCATCAGCGGGGAGCCGGCCCGTGGCGTGCGGCTCATGGAGAGCGAGCTGCGCCTGCTGCGGGCCGCCGCCCCGGTGGACGCCGACGCCGAGCTGCGGCTGATCACCCCGCTGCTGCACGCCTGCCTGGAGTTGGACTGGCAGGACCGGGCGCAGCGGCTCATCGACGACGCCCGGCCGCTGCTGGACCGGGCGGCCCACCCGGAGTCCGTGGCGCACTTCTACGCCGTGGCCAGCCAGCTGCCGCTGTACCAGGCGGACCCCGACGCGGTCGAGGCGATGGTGACCAGCGCCCGGCAGCGGTACGCGCAGCTGGGGCTGGAGCGCGAGATCGGGATGTGCCACTGGTCCCGCGGGTACGTGATGCGGCGACTGGGCCGGCTCGACGAGGCGGCCGCCGAGTTCAGCCAGGCCCGCCGGATCCTGCGCGCGGTGGGCGCGGTGCAGGACTACGGCGGGTCCACGCTGGAGTTCGCCGAGGTGCGCCGCCGGCAGGGCGCGCTGGACGAGGCCGCCGCGCTGGCGCAGGAGAGCAACCGGATCCTCACCTCCTCCGGCTACCTGGAGGGCACGGCCGAGGCGGAGCGGCTGCTGGGTCGCATCGCCGCCGCCACCGGCCGGACGGCCGACGCCGAACGCCTGCTGCGCCAGGCGGCCCTCCGCTACGGCCAGGCCGGATTGCCGCAGGAGCAGGTGACCACGCTCCGGGAACTGGCGGACCTGCTGCTCGACCAGGGCCGGCTGCCCGACGCCCTGGCGGTGCTGCGCCAGGGCGTCGCCCGCGCCGAGGACATCCGGTGAGCGGTCGATGACCAGCGACCGGTTGCTGCCGGCCCCACCGCCGCGCCGGCCGGGGTCGGACCAGGCGGGCGGGCTCCGCGCCCTGCACCCCGCGCCGCGGCCAGGCGCGGCGCGGGCCGCAGACGCCGGACCGACCGGCGCCGCCGCCG